>NZ_JBHZOP010000180.1:0-9060 GCF_042787595.1 Stenotrophomonas sp. YIM B13575
CCGCTACCCCGCGTGCGGGCAATCACCAGTCGATGGTGCCGGAAATCACCGTCTGCACCTGGCCGCCGGACCAGACCTCGCCGTCTTCGTCGACCAGCAGGGTCAGGCGCGCATCGTGGCCGACTTCGCGGCCTTGGCTGACTTCGAAGGGCTGACGGCCGCGCGGCAGGGCATCACGCAGGTCCAGCCAGGCCGCCAGCACGGCGTTGGCCGCCCCTGAAGCCGCATCCTCGAAGCGGCGTCCATTGCCGACGAAGGCGCGCACGGCCAGGTCGTAGCCGTCGCTGCCATCGGCAAAGGCATAGGCGAACACGCCCATGCTGTCGGTCGATTCAGCCAACGTGGCGATCGCATCCCAATCGGGGCGCAGGGCGCGCAACGCGGTCTCGTCCGCAACCTGCACGACCCACCAGCTGCGTCCGCCCTGCATGCGCGCAGGTGGCAGCGCACCCAGCGGCCAACCCTGCACGGCGGGCTGCAGGCGCGGATCGTCGGCTGCCGCGGTCTCGGCCAGCTGTGCACGCGGCGTACGGATGGCGATGCGCTGCTGCGCGCCTTCACCGGTCACGCGCAGTGGCAACGCCCCGGCGATGCCGTCCTGTACCAGCAGCCCATCGATGGGCAGGGCGAGGCCCGCCTGCAGCACCGCATGGGCAGTGCCGACGCTGGGATGGCCGGCGAACGGCACTTCCTTCTGCGGGCTGAACATGCGCAGCCGGTAGCTGGCGCCGGGGCCCTGTGGCGGGAACACGAAGGTGGTTTCGGGCAGGCGGGTCCAGCGGGCGATGGCCTGCATTGCCGCATCGTCCAGGCCTTCGGCATCGAGCACGACAGCCAGCGGATTGCCAGCGCCCGGGCGCGGGGAAAACACATCCAGCTGCAGGAAACGGCGTGCGGACATCAGGCGGGAACTCCAGGAAACAGGCCGCATAGGGTAGCGCGGGGCCATGCCCCACGAGCGCGCAGCGCGGCAGGCCGCCGGGGGCGACGCTACCAGCGGATGTTGCCGTCGATCACCGGCTGCACCTGGCCACCGATCCATACCGTGCCCTGTGCATCGACAGTGACCTGGACGCGGCCGTCGCGGCCGACCTCGCGGCCCTGGCTGGCCACATAGCTCCCGTTCTTGCCGGGCAGGGCACCGCGCTGCCGCAGCCAGGCGCCGATCAGCGCGTTGACGCTGCCGGTCACCGGATCCTCGGGCACGTTGGGCGCATCGGCAGGGCAGAACGCGCGCACCACCAGGTCATGGTCGGAACCGGGTTCGAGCGCGAACACCGCTGCGCCGAGCGCATCGGTGGCCATGCTCCAGTCGCGCAGGGCGGCCATGTCCGGTACCAGCGTGCGCACGGCGTCGGCATCGCGCAGCGGCAGCAGCCACCAGCGCGGGCCGTTGTCCCAGAGTTCGGCGCCCTGGCCCTCGGCGATGACGGCGCGCAGCGCTTCCGGGACGGCGCCCGGTGCTGTCGGCAGCAGGCGCGCCGCTGGGCTGGCCAGGCGGATGGTGGGCGCGTTGGCCGGGCCCGTGACCTGCACCGGCAGCAGGCCGGCCGCGCACTGCTGTACCAAGGCCCCGTCGCGTGGCTGCACCAGGCCGCAGGTGACCGCCGCCCAGGCGGCACCCACGCTGGGATGGCCGGCGAAGGGCAGCTCGCTGGCGGGGGTGAAGATGCGGACGTGGTAGTCGGCGCCGGCAGCGGTGGGGCGCAGGAAGAACACGGTCTCGGACAGGTTCAGCCAGGCGGCCAGGGCCTGCATGCGGTCGGTGGACAGCCCATCCGCGTCGAACACGACACCGAGCGGGTTGCCGGTACCGGGGTGATGGGCGAAGACATCGAGCTGCAGGTAGCGGTAGGCGGTCATTGACGGGTGTATTGGGCTTAGAATCGAAGGTTCCGCCCCCAAGGGCGGCTTCCCCACATTACACATAGCCTATCCATGTCAGCTTCCCCCCTTGTCGATCGTTGGATCGTACTGAAGTTCGGCGGCACCTCGGTGTCGCGTCGCCACCGCTGGGACACGATCGGGAAGCTGGCGAAAAAACGGGCGGAAGAGACCGGATCGCGCGTGCTGGTGGTGGTTTCGGCGTTGTCCGGGGTCACCAACGAACTGACCGCGATTGCCGATGGCGCGCCGGACAGCCGCGATCGCGTGGCGGCGCTGGTCGAACGCCACCAGGGCTTCCTGCAAGAGCTGGGGCTGGGCGCCGAGGTGCTGGCCGAGCGGCTGGCCGCCCTGCAGGGCCTGCTGGACGACCCGCGTGCGCCCAGCCGACCGCTGGACTGGCAGGCCGAAGTGCTGGGCCAGGGTGAACTGCTGTCATCCAGCCTGGGCGCGGCCTACCTGCGTGCCAGCGGCCTGGATTTCGGCTGGATGGATGCGCGCCAGTGGCTGGACGCGCTGCCGCCGCAGCCGAACCAGAGCGACTGGTCGCAACGCCTGTCGGTGAACTGCCAGTGGCGTGCCGATGCCGAGTGGGCGCAGCGCTTCCGTGCGCAGCCCACGCGCCTGCTGATCACCCAGGGTTTCATCTCGCGTCATGCCGACGGTGGCACCGCCATTCTCGGTCGCGGCGGTTCGGATACCTCGGCGGCGTACTTCGGTGCGCTGCTCGGCGCCAGTCGCGTGGAGATCTGGACCGATGTACCGGGCATGTTCAGCGCCAACCCCAAGGACGTACCGGACGCGCGTCTGCTGACCCGCCTGGATTATTACGAAGCGCAGGAAATCGCCACCACCGGCGCCAAGGTGCTGCACCCGCGCTCGATCAAGCCGTGCCGCGATGCCGGCGTGCCGATGGCGATCCTCGATACCGAGCGCCCGGAACTGCCGGGTACCAGCATCGACGGCAACGCCGCGCCGGTGCCGGGGGTGAAGGCGATCAGCCGTCGCAACGGCATCGTGCTGGTGTCGATGGAAGGGATCGGCATGTGGCAGCAGGTCGGCTTCCTCGCCGATGTGTTCGGCCTGTTCAAGAAGCACGGCCTGTCGGTGGACCTGATCGGTTCGGCCGAGACCAACGTCACCGTGTCGCTGGATCCGTCCGAGAACCTGGTCAACACCGATGTGCTGGCCGCGCTGTCGGCCGACCTGTCGCAGATCTGCAAGGTCAAGGTGATCGTGCCGTGCGCGGCGATCACCCTGGTCGGCCTGGGCATGCGCTCGCTGCTGCACAAGCTGTCGGACGTGTGGGCGACCTTCGGTCGTGAGCGCGTACACATGATTTCGCAGTCGTCCAACGACCTGAACCTGACCTTCGTCATCGACGAGGCCGATGCCGATGGCCTGCTGCCGATCCTGCACGCCGAACTGATCGACAGCGGCGCGATGCCGGTGGAAGAGACCGAAGTATTCGGCCCGCGCTGGCGCGAAATCGCCGGCACCGTGCGTCCGCGTGGTACGCCGTGGTGGCGCGGCCAGCGGGCGCACCTGCTGCAGCTGGCCGATGCCGGCACCCCGCGCTACGTCTACCACCTGCCGACGGTGCGGGCGCGTGCCCGCGCGCTGGCGGCGATCAAGCCGATCGACCAGCGCTACTACGCGATCAAGGCCAACAGCCATCCGGCCATCCTGCAGTTGCTGGAAGCCGAAGGTTTCGGCCTGGAGTGCGTGTCGCACGGTGAGCTGAAGCATGTGTTTCAGGCCATTCCGGAACTGTCGCCCAAGCGCGTGCTGTTCACCCCCAGCTTCTGCCCGCGCAGCGAGTACGAAGCGGCGTTCGCGCTGGGCGTGACCGTCACCGTCGACAACGTCGAAGCCCTGCAGCGCTGGCCGGACCTGTTCCGCAACCGCGAGCTGTGGCTGCGCGTGGACCTGGGCCGTGGCGAAGGCCACCACGCCAAGGTCCGCACCGGTGGCAAGGAATCCAAGTTCGGCCTGCCGATCGCGCGCGTGGACGAGTTCGTGCGCGCGGCCACCGAGCTGGGCACGCGCGTGGTCGGTCTGCATGCGCACCTGGGCAGCGGCGTGGAAACCGCCCAGCACTGGCGCCTGATGTGCGATGAGCTGGCCGGTTTCGCCCGCCGTATCGGCAGCGTGCAGACCATCGACATCGGTGGTGGCCTGCCGATTCCGTACAGCGACGAAGACGAGCCGTTCGACCTGGAGGCCTGGGCCGAGGGCCTGGCCGAGGTCAAGGCGCTGCATCCGGCGTTCCGCCTGGCGATCGAGCCGGGTCGCTTCCTGGTGGCCGAATCGGGCGTGCTGCTGACCCACGCCACCCAGGTGGTGGAGAAGGACGGCGTGCGCCGCGTCGGCCTGGATGCCGGCATGAACACGCTGATGCGCCCGGCCCTGTACGACGCCTGGCACGACATCGAGAACCTCAGCCGCCAGGGCGGTTACGCCGAAGCCGCGTTCGATGTGGTCGGTCCCATCTGCGAATCCAGCGATGTGTTCGGCAAGCGCCGCAAGCTGCCGGTGTCGACCGCGCCGGACGATGTGATGCTGATCGCCGACGCCGGCGCGTACGGCTATGTGATGTCCAACACCTACAACCAGCGGGCGATGCCGCGCGAGGACGTGATCGAATGATTGCCGCCTTGCGCGCCCTGCACCCGCCCACCGACACGTCCCGCGCCTGCGCGCGGGCACGTGCCTGACCGTGCTTGAACTGGATTCACCATGACTGCTTTCGATAAACACCAGGTTTCCCGCTTCCGCTTCGTCCGCTGCGAATTCGCCGCGGACACCGGCGTGGCCAAGCTGGTCTACGCCTTCGATGACGGCCCGGAGATGGTGGAAACCGTGACCGTGCCGGGCGCCCCGTTCGTACTGGAACCGGCCCGTGCCGACGCCGTGCAGCGCGCGCTGCGGCTGCTGCACCTGATTGCCGGCGTGAGCTACTACAAGGCCGGTGTGCCCGATACGGTCAGCATCGACAGCTACAGCATCGACGCCGATACGGCGGCGCTGGTGGAAACCATCTACCTCAACGGCCTGGGCGAATTCGCCTACCGCAACGGCCTGAACCTGCGCGGTCGCTTCCGCCTGCCGGTACAGGGTCAGCCGGTGCAGGCACCGGAGCTGGGCTTGCAGGCGCATGCGCTGGTCGCCATCGGTGGCGGCAAGGATTCGCTGGTCAGCATCGAAGCACTGCGTCGCGCCGGTGTGGACGAGACGGTGACCTGGATCGGTGGTTCGCAGTTGATCCGCGCCTGCGCCGAACGCACCGACCTGCCGACCCTGAACCTCGGCCGCGCGCTGGCACCGGAGCTGTTCGAGCTCAACCGTCAGGGCGCCTGGAACGGCCATATTCCGGTGACCGTGGTGAACTCGGCGATCATGGTGCTGGCGGCGCTGCTGCATGGTGTGGACCAGGTGGTGTTCTCCAACGAGCGCTCGGCCAGCTACGGCAGCCAGATTCCGGGTACCGGCGAGGTCAACCACCAGTGGTCGAAGGGCTGGGCCTGCGAGCAGGCCTTCGGCAACCACGTGCGCAAGTACGTGGCCGCCGACCTGCAGTACTACTCGTTGCTGCGGCCGATGTCGGAGCTGGCGGTGGCCCGCCAGTTCGCCAAGAGCGATTTCTACGACGCGCATTTCTCCAGCTGCAACCGCAACTTCCACATCCTTGGCGAGCGCCCGGTGAACCGCTGGTGCGGCGTCTGCCCGAAGTGCCATTTCGTGTTCCTGGCGCTGGCCCCGTTCATGCCGAAGACCCGCCTGGTGCGCATCTTCGGCCGCAACCTGCTGGACGACATCGAGCAGGCCGGTGGCTTCGACGCGCTGCTGGAGTTCCAGGACCACAAGCCGTTCGAATGCGTGGGCGAAGGCCGCGAATCGCGTGCGGCGATGGCAACCTTGGCGCAGCGCCCGGAGTGGAAGGAAGACGCGCTGGTGAAGCGCTTCTGCAATGAAATCCGGCCGCAGCTGGATGCGGCCGAACTGGAGTTGGCACCGCTGATGCAGCTGCAGGGCGAACATCGTATTCCGGCGGCGCTGTGGGAACGGGTGCGTGAAGATTTCGCAGCTTGACGGCAAGCGCGTAGCGCTGTGGGGCTGGGGGCGTGAGGGGCGTGCTGCGTTTGCGGTGTTGCGCGCGCGCCTGCCATCGCTTGGCCTGAGCCTGTTCTGCCCGGCCGCCGAGGTCGAGGCCGCGCGTGCGGAAACGCAGGGCGCGCTGGATGTCCGCGGCGAACCCACGGCCGAAGCACTGGCTTCATTCGACGTGGTGATCAAGTCGCCAGGGATCAGCCCGTACCTGCCGATCGCGTTGGCGGCGGCGGAGCAGGGCACCGCCTTCATCGGTGGCACGGCGTTGTGGTTTGCCGAACATGCCGATACCGAAGGCACCGTGCGCGACACCATCTGCGTGACCGGCACCAAGGGCAAGAGCACCACCACCGCGCTGGTCGCGCACCTGCTGCGCGCAGCCGGGCATCGCACCGGTCTGGTCGGCAACATCGGCATGCCGCTGCTGGAAGTGCTGGACCCGCAGCCGGCGCCTGCGTACTGGGCGGTGGAGCTGTCCAGCTACCAGACCGGCGAGGTCGCGCGTAGTGGTGCGCACCCGCAGGTGGCCGTGGTGCTGAATCTGTTCCCGGAACATCTGGACTGGCACGGCAGCGAACAACGCTACATCGAAGACAAGCTGCAGTTGGTGACCGGCGCCGCGCCGCGCGTTGCCGTGCTCAATGCCGCGGACCCGCATCTGGCCGCGCTGTCGCTGCCCGCCAGCGAGGTGGTCTGGTTCAACCAGCCGCAGGGCTGGCATATGCGCGGCGACATCGTGCATCGCGCCGAGCAGGCGGTGTTTGATACCCGCAACACGCCGCTGCCGGGGCGCCACAACCGCGGCAACCTGTGCGCGGTGCTGGCCGCACTGGAGGCGCTGGGCCTGGATGCGGTGGCGCTGGCGCCGGCGGTGCAGGATTTCCGGCCGCTGCCGAACCGCCTGCAGCGGATTGGCGAGGCCGATGGCCTGACCTACGTCAACGATTCGATCAGCACCACGCCGCACGCCAGCCTGGCGGCGCTGGAGTGCTTCGCCGGCCAGCGCATCGCGCTGCTGGTCGGCGGGCATGATCGCGGGCTGGACTGGACCGACTTCATGCAGCACATGGCGCACGACGTGCCGCCGGTGGAGATCGTGACCATGGGCAGCAACGGCCCACGCATCCACGCGATGCTGCAGCCGCTGGCCGACGCCGGCCGTTTCGGCCTGCATGCCGCTGCCGATCTGCCCGAGGCGATGGCGCTGGCGCGTCGCGCACTGGGCGAGCAGGGTGGGGTGGTGCTGCTGTCGCCGGGCGCGCCGAGCTATGGCGCCTACCGCGATTACGTCGCACGCGGGCGGCATTTCGCCGAGCTGGCCGGGTTCGACCCGGACAGCATCAGCGCGATTCCGGGTATCGGGATCGCCTGAGGGGTCGGATCCCTTTCCGCAGGAAAGGGCTCTGACCCCGGATTGACCCCGCATGCATCCATCCACGCATGGCGTGGATCTACTGTAGAGCCGAGCCCACGCTCGGCTGCCTTCATTCGTGTTCGTTGATGAATGCGTAATCGCGATCAATCAGCTGCTGCAGGTACGCATCAAAGCTGGGGGCGATCACCGCGTAGCTGTCCGGGTCGTGCAGATAGCGCACCACCTGGCCGACGCTGCCGCCCGGCGCAGGATCGAAATCCAGATAGAGCATCGAGGTGCCGCCGTTGTTCATGCAGTGCGAGAAGCACAGCCGGCGGTTCATTGGCAGGTCGGCGTCGATGCCTTCGCCGAGGATGTCCGGTTCGTCATCCAGCCATTCTTCGTAGATGGATCGGATGCTGTCGTCCCACTGCTGCTGGTCCTCGAAGATCTGTGCCACCGAGCGCAGGTAGTAGGGGTAGTCGCCCACGTCCGAACCCAGCATCAGCACACAGACCTCGCCTTTCGGGTATTCGCGATAGTGCGTGCCATCCACGCGCGACAGCAGCTCCACCAGACTGTCGGGAACCTGCGGCCACTGCGCGCGCAGGCGTTGCAGATCGGCCTCGCTGGCACCTTCGGTCCATGCCCATTGCGGGGCATCGTCCTCGGGCAAGCGCGGGATCAGGCCAGACAGAAAGCGATCAACAAGGTTCATGCAGAGAGGGGACGGAGGGGATCAGGTCGTATCCAACCACACCTGCGTCACGCAGCCAATGCAGAATGCGACGCGGGAGGGGCGATTACGGCTTAATCCCCTCCGTCCCCTTTTTCTGGAGCAGGCGCATGAACCGTTGGCGTTGCGGTGTGGCGATGGTACTTGGGCTGGCGGCGATGCCAGCGTGGGCGGCGATGAAGACGCAGCCGGTGGAGTGGAAGCACCAGGGCACAACCTTCAGTGGCGTGCTGGTCTATGACGATGGCGACAACGACAAGCGCCCTGGCCTGGTGATGGTGCCGAACTGGAAGGGCGTGAACGAATCGGCCATCGAGAAGGCCAAGCAGCTGGCGGGCGATGACTACGTGGTGCTGGTAGCCGACGTGTATGGCAAGGGTGTGCGACCGAAGACCGATGCCGAGGCCGGGCCGGTGGCGACCAAGCTGCGCAACGACCGGCCGCTGCTGCGGGCGCGGGCACTGGAGGCGGTGAACGTGCTGAAGGCACAGGCGGGCAAGGCACCGCTGGACGCCAGCCGGATCGGCGCGGTGGGCTTCTGCTTTGGTGGTACCACGGTGCTGGAACTGGCCCGCGCGGGCGCGCCGCTGGCGGGCGTGGTCAGCCTGCATGGCGGACTCGGCTCGCCCTTGCCGGCTCAGGCCGGTGGCAGCCATCCGTCGGTGCTGGTGTTGAACGGCGCCGACGACAAGAGCGTCACCGCAGAGGACATCGGCAGCTTCCAGAAGGAAATGGACGCGGCCAAGGTGGACTGGGAGTTCACCAACTACAGCGGTGCGGTGCACTGCTTTGCCGAGCGCGATGCCAACAGCCCGCCGGGCTGCCAGTACAACGAGCGTGCGGCGAAGCGTGCCTGGAAGGCGCTGGATGAGTTCTTCGAGGAGCGTTTCATGTAGTGCCGACCCACGGTCGGCACCCACCGATGTTTCCGTGCCGACCAACGGTCGGCACCCACCTGCCCTGGTAGGTGCCGACC
>NZ_JBHZOP010000181.1:0-11412 GCF_042787595.1 Stenotrophomonas sp. YIM B13575
GGCCACCCTTTCCTGGACCGTTGGCGCCAAGGATGGCGCCATCGAGCACCATGGATGGGCTTTGGCGTGTCCAGGAAAGGGTGGCCCGCCCCCTCCCGCGCAGGAACAGGGAGGCGCCAAAGCGACCACGCCGGTTGGAATCGAGCATCCGGAAAACAGAAAAGCCCGCACAAGGCGGGCTTTTTCGGTTCCTGCTGCGGCGACTGGTGCTCCCTAGGGGACTCGAACCCCTGTTTTAGCCTTGAGAGGGCCACGTCCTAACCACTAGACGAAGGGAGCAGTGTGTCGCTGCCGGTGCAGGAGCGCTAGTATATGCACCTCGATGCCATTGGGCAATCCCGAAACTTCAACCGGAAGCGCCAACATCATTTCCTCTGCTACATCACCGTTCAGCCTGCGCGTCATCCCGCGCGACCAGCACACGATCTCCCGCAAGGACATCAGCCCGAACGCTTTGCGCGTGCTTTATCGACTGCGCGATGCCGGCTTCGGCGCCTACCTTGTCGGTGGCGCGGTGCGCGATCTGCTGGTCAATGGCCAACCCAAGGATTTCGACGTGGCCACCGATGCCACGCCCGAACAGGTCAAGCAGTTGTTCCGCAACTGCCGCCTGATCGGCCGCCGTTTCCGCCTGGCCCATGTTGTGTTCGGCCGCGAGATCATCGAAGTCGCCACGTTCCGTGCCAACATCGATGACGGCAGCGGCGACCGCGAGATGGAAAACGGCATGCTCGTGCGCGACAACGTGTACGGCAGCATCGAAGACGACGCCATCCGCCGCGACTTCACCTGCAATGCCCTGTACTACGCCATCGAGGACTTCTCGGTGCGTGACTACACCGGCGGCTTCGAAGACGTGCAGGCACGCCTGATGAAGCTGATCGGCGACCCGGTGCAGCGCTACCAGGAAGACCCGGTGCGCATGCTGCGTGCGGTCCGTTTGGCGGCCAAGCTCGGCTTCCAGATCGAAGAGGGCACCGCCGCACCGATCCCGCAGCTGGCCGGCCTGCTCAACGAAGCCGCACCGGCGCGCCTGTTCGAGGAAGTCCTCAAGCTGTTCCTGTCCGGGCACGGCGTGGCCAGCTTCGAAGGACTGGAACGCTATGGCCTGTTCGACGTGTTGTTCCCGGAAAGCGCCAAGGCGCTGAAGTCGAACCGCACCGGTGCGCTGCGCCGCATGCTGGTCGAGGGCCTGGCCAACACCGATGCACGCGTGGCCAATGACGAGCCCGTGTCGCCGGCGTTCCTGTTCGCGCTGTTGCTGTGGCCGGCCTATTGCCGCGCGCAGGCAACCCTGCTCAAGCAGGGCGTGGCACCGGAAGAGGCGCAGCGCCGTGCCGCCGACCGCGTCACTGTGCAGCAGTTGAGCACTATCGCATTGCCGCGCCGTTTCTCGCTGCCGATGCAGGAGATCTGGCTGCTGCAGGCGCGCTTCAGTTCGCGTCAGCGCAAGCGCGTGATGCGCACGCTCAGCCACCCCCGTTTCCGTGCCGCCTTCGATTTCCTGGCCCTGCGCCAGGTGGCATCGGCAGAGCACGAAGCCGACGTCGCGTTCTGGCGCGAAGCGCAGGCGCAGTCCGGGCATGAGCTGGATTCGTCGCTGGATTCGCTGCACAGCGAAGCCGGCGATGAGGAGGCTGGGGCACCGCGCAAGCGTCGTCGTCGCCGTCGTCGTCCTGATGGCGCCGCTGCCGGTGCCGCCGAGTAATCGATGACCGCTGCCTGGATCGGGCTGGGCGCCAATCTTGGCGACGCAGCCCACACCGTCCGCGCGGCCATCGCCGCGCTGGGCGAACTGCCCGGAACCCGGCTGACGCAGGCGTCGCGGTTGTACGCGACGCCGGCATGGGGCAACGAGGACCAGCCGCCCTTCGTCAATGCGGTGGCCTCGGTCGACACTGACCTGTCCGCTGTCGCACTGCTGCAGGCCATGCTCGCGCTGGAGCAGCGCTTCGGCCGCGTGCGCGACCCTGCCGTGCACTGGGGCCCGCGTGCGCTGGATCTGGACCTGCTGCTGTTCGGTGAGCAGGTGCTGGACCTGCCCGAGCTGAAAGTGCCGCATCCCTACCTGCACGAGCGGGCGTTCGTGTTGGTGCCGTTGGCCGAAATCGCCGCCGATCTGGCCATTCCCGGCCATGGCCGCGTGCGGGATGCAGTGATGCGGGTGGATGCCTGCGGGATCGCGCCGTTAGGGTGATAATGCCCGGGTTATCTCCCCCGGTTATCAGCACATGAGCACCCACGCAGACAGCAAGCCCTGGACCGTTCCCGCCCTGGCCGAGGCCAAGCGCAATGGCCAGAAGCTGGTCATGTTGACCGCCTACGACGCAGGCTTCGCCCGCACCTTCGATGCCAATGGCGTCGACCTGATCCTGATCGGCGATTCGCTGGGCATGGTCGTGCAGGGTCACGATTCGACCCTGCCGGTGACCGTGGCCGACATGGTCTACCACACCCGCGCGGTCGCCCGCGTGCTGCAGCGTGCGCTGCTGATCGCCGACCTGCCGTTCGGTGCCGATGCCACCCCGGAGCGCGCGCTGGATGCTTCGCTGCAGCTGCTGCAGGCAGGCGCGGAGATGGTCAAGATCGAAGGTGCCGGCTTCAAGGTCGACATCATCCGTTACCTGGTCGAGCGCGAGATCCCGGTCTGCTCGCATCTGGGCCTGACCCCGCAGTCGGTGCTGCGCCTGGGTGGCTTCAAGATCCAGGGCCGTGGCGATGCCGCGCGCCAGCTGGTGGACGACGCCAAGGCCGTTGCCGAGGCGGGCGCCAGCATCATTGTCCTGGAATGCGTGCCGACCCCGGTTGCCGCTGCCGTCACCGCTGCCGTTCCCGTGCCGACCGTCGGCATCGGTGCTGGTCCGCAGTGCGACGGCCAGGTGCTGGTGCTGCACGACTTCCTCGGCCTGGACAGCGGCCACCGCCGTCCGAAGTTCGTCAAGGACTTCCTGGCCGAAGGCGGCTCGGTGGCCGGTGCCACCCGTGCCTACGCCGATGCCGTGCGCGATGGCAGCTTCCCCGACGAAGAGCACGCGTACGCCCAATGATCCAGACCTTCAACGAACTCGGTGCACTGCGCGCGCAGATCGCGCAGTGGAAGGGCGAGGGCCTGCGCGTGGCGCTGGTGCCGACCATGGGCAACCTGCATGGCGGGCACCACGCGCTGATCACGCTGGCAAAGCAGTACGCCGACAAGGTGGTGGCCAGCATCTTCGTCAACCCGACGCAGTTCGGGCCGAACGAGGATTTCAGCCGCTATCCGCGCACCCCCGAAGCCGATGTGGCCGGGCTGGAGCAGGTGGGCTGCGATGCGGTGTGGCTGCCCAGCGTCGAAGCGATGTACCCGCTGGGCGTGGACAAGACCACGCAGATGCATGCGCCGGGCGTCAGTGAAGTGCTGGAAGGCGCCAGCCGCCCGGGCCATTTCGATGGCGTGTGCACCGTGGTGGCGCGGCTGTTCCTGCAGGTGCAGCCGGACGTGGCCGTGTTCGGTCGCAAGGACTACCAGCAGTTGGCAGTCATCAAGCAGATGGTGGCCGAGCTGTCGTTCCCGATCCAGATCGTCGGTGCCGAGATCGTGCGCGATGACGATGGCCTGGCCAAGAGCTCGCGCAACCAGTACCTCAGCGCCGAGCAGCGCCCGTTGGCGACCACTCTTCATCGCACCCTGCTGGGCATGCGCGAAGGTTACGTGGCCGGGCAGACGCGCACGCAGATCGAGGCCGAAGCCACGGCTGCGCTGCAGGCGGCCGGCTTCCAGGTGGATTACGCGGTGCTGCGCACCCCGGACCTGGCCGAACCGAGCTTCGATGGCGGTGGCCGCGTGGCCCTGATCGCCGCCCGCCTGGGCAGCACCCGGTTGATCGACAACCTGGAGTTCTGAGCCGCATGCGGCTCAGGGGCGCCCGCAGCGGGCGCCTCTCACCTTCCCATGGACGGGAGACCGGAAATGAATACCCCCACCACTACCGGCCGTCTTGCCCGGGCCTCGATCCTGGCGGTACTGGCCGCGGGCATGGTGCCTGCCCAGCTGATGGGCGGCCTGTTGTTTGCGCTCGACTTCGCGCGTACGCCCGTACCGGCACTCACCGGCGGTGCGCTGATGTTCGTGCTGGGCGTGTGCAACGCCATCGCGGTGTTGCTGCCGATGGCGCTGATCCTGCAGTCCCAGCGGCGTCTGCGCCGGACCGCCTTTCTGCTCGTGGGGTTCGGTCTGGGCGCGCTGGCCATGGCGACCTGTGCCTGGCCGGGCGCGGACAATGGTCCGCTGCTGCAGCGCCTGCGCTATGTCGATACCTTCGACGTGATCAGCTACGGCCTGTCGGTGCTGGCCGCGGGCGGCTTCGGCCTGGTCGCCGGGCTGACCTTCCATACGGTGTTCGGCCTGTCGCTGTACGGCGCCTGCGGGCATGCCCCGGCAGCGCTACCGGTCGAGGGCGCCTGAACGGTCTTCAGCGTCCCGTCCCAGCCCCCTGACGACGGCCAAGCGGGTGCTAGAATCCGCTCTTTCCTTTGCCGTTGCAGCGCCCCCATGCACCTGTCCCTGCTCAAGACCAAGATCCACCGCGCCACCGTCACCCATTCCGAGCTGAACTACGAAGGCTCGATCGCCATCGATGACAATCTGCTGGCTGCCACTGGCATCCGTGAATTCGAGCAGGTGCATATCTGGGACGTGACCAACGGTGCGCGCTTCTCGACCTACGCGATCCGCGCCGAAGCCGGCAGCGGCGTCGTCTCGCTCAATGGTGGCGCCGCGCGCCACGTGCAGGTCGGTGACATCATCATCATTGCCGCCTTCGCCAGCATGACCGAGCAGGAAGCCGACAGCTTCAAGCCGAAGCTGGTGTACGTTGATGGCAACAACCAGATCTCCCACACCAACGACACGATCCCGACCCAGGCCGCATGACAACGAACAACGGATTCGACTCGCTGCATTCCCACGCCCAGCGCCTGAAGGGCGCAAGCATTCCCAGCCTGCTCGCCGCCGAACCCGGCCGTGTGCAGGACCTGGCGCTGCGGGTCGGTCCGTTGTATGTCAACTTCGCCCGGCAGAAATACGATGCCGCGGCGTTGCAGGCGCTGTTGGCGCTGGCTGCCGAACGTGATGTCGGCGGTGCCATCAGCCGCCTGTTCCGTGGCGAGCAGGTCAACCTGACCGAAGGCCGCGCCGCGCTGCATACCGCGCTGCGCGGTGATGTGGTCGATGCGCCGGTGGCGGCCGAGGCCTATGCCACCGCGCGCGGCATCCGCCAGCGCATGGGCGTGCTGGTGCGCGCGCTGGAAGACAGCGGCGTGACCGATGTGGTCAGCGTCGGCATCGGCGGTTCCGATCTCGGTCCGCGCCTGGTCGCCGACGCGTTGCGTCCGGTCACCGGTGCACGCCTGCGCGTGCATTTCGTGTCGAATGTGGACGGCGCCGCCATGCAGCGCACGCTGGCCACGCTGGATCCGGCGAAGACCGCTGGCATCCTCATTTCCAAGACCTTCGGTACCCAGGAAACCCTGCTCAACGGCCAGATCCTGCATGACTGGCTGGGCGGCAGCGAGCGCCTGTACGCGGTCAGCGCCAATCCGGAACGCGCCGCCAAGGCTTTCGCCATTGCCGCCGAACGCGTGCTGCCGATGTGGGACTGGGTGGGTGGCCGCTATTCGCTGTGGTCGGCCGTCGGTTTCCCGATCGCACTGGCCATCGGCTTCGAGCGCTTCGAGCAATTGCTGGAAGGTGCCGCGCAGATGGATGCGCATGCGCTGGACGCGCCGCTGGAGCGCAACCTGCCGGTGCTGCACGGGTTGACCGACATCTGGAACCGCAATCTGTTGGGCTTTGCCACGCACGCGGTGATGACCTACGACCAGCGCCTGGCGCTGCTGCCGGCCTACCTGCAGCAGCTGGTGATGGAAAGCCTGGGCAAGCGCGTGCAGCGCGATGGCCAGCCGGTCACCACCGACACCGTGCCGGTGTGGTGGGGCGGTGCCGGCACCGACGTGCAGCACAGCTTCTTCCAGGCCCTGCACCAGGGCACCAGCATCATTCCGGCCGATTTCATCGGCTGCGTGCACAACGACGATCCGTATACGGTCAACCATCAGGCGTTGATGGCCAACCTGCTGGCGCAGACCGAAGCACTGGCCAACGGCCAGGGCAGCGACGATCCGCACCGCGATTACCCGGGCGGCCGCCCGAGCACGATGATCCTGCTCGACGCGCTCACCCCGCAGGCGCTGGGCGCCTTGATCGCGATGTACGAACACGCGGTGTACGTGCAGTCGGTGATCTGGAACATCAACGCCTTCGACCAGTTCGGCGTCGAGCTGGGCAAGCAGCTGGCCAGCGGCCTGCTGCCCGCTCTGCAGGGTGAGGATGTCGAGGTCAACGACCCGCTGACCCGTGAGCTGCTGGCCCAGCTGAAGGGCTGACGCGGGCGGGGAATGCCGCCGGGCATGGCCCGGCGCTACCCTTCGTTACCCCGGTAGCGCCGGGCCATGCCCGGCGGATACGACGCCGCGTTACCGGCTCGGATCGCGCTCCGGGCTCGGCCGCTTGGCCAGCTTGCGCTGCAGCGAACGCCGGTGCATGCCGAGCAGGCGCGCGGCCGCCGATACGTTGCCGCCGGTTTCATGCATCGCCTGCTGGATGTGTTCCCACTGCAGGCGGCTGATCGGGGTCATCGCATCGGGCACTTCCATCTCGCCGTCATCGGCGGGGCCATCGTCTTCCTCGCCTAGTGCGCGCAGGATCATCGGCACCGTCGACGGCTTCGGCAGGTAGTCGTCGGCGCCGAGCTTGATCGCCTCCACCGCGGTGGCGATGCTGGCATAGCCGGTCACCAGCAGGATGCGCATGTCCGCACGCAGCGCGCGCAGCGGCTGGATCAGCGCCAGGCCGGAATCGCTGCCCAGCTTCAGATCGATCAGCGCGAACGCCGGCGGATGCTGGCGGGCCAGTGCCAGTGCGCTGGCGGCATCCTGTGCGGTCTGCGTCTCCAGCCCTTTGCGGGCCAGGCTGCGCTGCAGCGTGCGCAGGTAGAGTTCGTCGTCGTCGACCAGCAGGCCAAGGGTAGAAGCAGTCATGGTCATTCCTCGCGGGGGGCCAACGGCAGGCGGAAGCCGACGCGGCTACCGGCCCCTTGGGCCGGGCGCATCCACATCTCGCCGTCCAGGCGTTCGATGGTGGCATGGGACAGGGCAAGGCCGACGCCCATGCCTTCACTCTTGCTGCTGCCGAACAGCTTGCCCGGCAGGACGGCGGCGCGGGCATCGAAGCCATGGCCGTAGTCGCGTACTTCGCCGATCAGGTCCTCGCCTTCGATGCGCAGGCTGAGGTCGACGCGCGGGCGGCCAGCCTGCTCGCCGGCATCGGCCGCGTTGTTCAGCAGCACCATCAGCAGGTGGCCGACGCCCGGGTCCAGCGGCAGGCGCAGCGGCGCGTCGTCGTTGCGGTGCAGATCGATGGTCGGGCGCACCAGCCGCCATTGCTCCAGCACCTGCTGGGCGGTGGAGTGGGCGCGCCCGGGGCGGTCGTTGGAGGCCGGCGCGGCCAGTGCCAGTACGCGCTCACGGCACTGCACCAGCAACTCGCGCAGGGTCTCCATGTCCTCGCGCACTTCCGGCTCTTCGCTGCGCTCGGCCACGTCGTCGGCAAGCAGGGTCATCGTCGCCAGCGGCGTGTTCAGTTCGTGCGCCACCGAGGCCGCATGCGTGGCCAGGGCGACGATGCCTTCGTTGCGCGCGAAGCGTTCGCGCAGCGCCGACAGTTCCAGCTCGCGCTCGCGCAGGGCGATTGCCAGCCGGGTGGAGAAGATCAGCACCACCGCAGCGGACAGCAGGAAGGTGGCGATCACGCCCCAGCGATTGAGGTCCACTGCGTTGAAGTAGCCGGCCGGCAGCGGTTGTCCGAACAGTCCGCTGGCGGCATAGCCGAGCAGGCAGGCGCTGGCCACGGCCAGGGCCCAGCGCAGGGGCAGGGCGAACGCGGCCAGGGCGATCAGGATCAGGAACAGCGAACCGAACGGATTGGCGATGCCGCCGCTCCAGCTGACCATCCAGGTGAGGATGATCACGTCCACCAGGATATGGCCGAAGGCGGTCAGCGGCGCGGTATCGGCCGGTTCCGGGCGCAGTTGCGTATACAGGTTGAATACGGCAAGCACGGCCACGCCCGACCACAACGGCAGTTGCGGCAACGGCAGTCCCAGCACCCAGGTGGCGACCAGGATGGTGGCCGCCTGGCCAGCCACGGCCAGCCAGCGCAGGCTGCACAGGGTTCGGAGAAACGGGGCGTCGGGACCGGTCATTCGCGCCCATCGTATGCGTTCGCGGGGATGCCTGCCTGCGACAATCGGCCGCAGCCGCACTGCCGCCTGAATGCGACACACCCGCAAGGTCGGGGCGGGCGTTAGAATGCCCGCATGCATGACGCCGTCACCCGCCCTACAGCCCCCTCCGATGCCACTGCCTGGCCCCGTCGCCTGACCCAATCGGTCCAGATCGGTGGAGTCACCGTGGGCGGTGGCAAGCCGGTGGTGGTGCAGTCGATGACCAACACCGACACCTCCGACGTGGCGTCCAGCGTGAAGCAGGTCGCCGAGCTCTGGCGCGCCGGCTCGGAAATGGTGCGCCTGACCGTCAACACCGTCGAAGCGGCGGCGGCGATCCCGCGCATCGTCGACAAGCTGGCGATGATGGGCATCGATGTCCCGCTGATCGGCGACTTCCATTACAACGGCCATCAGCTGCTGACCGCCGAACCGGCCTGTGCCGAAGCGCTGGCCAAGTACCGCATCAACCCGGGCAACGTGGGCTTCGGCAAGAAGAAGGACCTGCAGTTCGCCCAGCTGATCGAGTTCGCCATCCGCTACAACAAGCCGGTGCGCATCGGCGCCAACTGGGGCTCGCTGGACCAGGCCTTGGCGGCGAAGCTGATGGACGAGAACAACCATCGCGAACAGCCCTGGGACGCCGGCCGCGTGCTGCGCGAGGCGCTGATCCGTTCGGCGCTGGATTCGGCCGAGCAGGCCGTGGACATCGGCCTGCCGCGCGATCGCATCATCCTTTCGGCAAAGGTCAGCGGCGTGCAGGAACTGATCGCGGTGTACCGCGATCTGGCCCAGCGTTCGGACTTCGCCCTGCATCTGGGCCTGACCGAAGCCGGTATCGGCAGCAAGGGCATCGTCGCCTCGGCGGCGGCGCTGAGCGTGCTGCTGCAGGAAGGCATCGGCGACACCATCCGCATTTCGCTGACGCCCGAACCGGGCCAGTCGCGTACGCAGGAAGTGATCGTCGCCCAGGAACTGCTGCAGACCACCGGCCAGCGCGCGTTCACCCCGCTGGTCACGGCCTGCCCGGGCTGCGGCCGTACCACCTCGGAGTTCTTCCAGGAACTGGCCAAGGTGGTGCAGAACCACGTGCGCGAAAAGATGCCGCTGTGGAAGATCCAGCACCCGGGTGCGGAGAACATGACCCTGGCGGTGATGGGCTGCGTGGTCAACGGGCCCGGTGAGTCGCGGCATGCCAACATCGGCATCTCGCTGCCGGGTACCGGCGAAGCACCGTCGGCACCGGTGTTCGTCGATGGCGAGAAGAAGGTGACCCTGCGTGGCGAGAACATCGCCCAGGAATTCGTCGCCCTGATCGATGATTACGTTGAACGCACCTATGTCCGAAGCGCCGGGTAAGCCGACGATCCTCGCTGCGCCGGAGCCAGCCTCCGGTTTCCGCCACTGGATGGCGCGCAATGCCTGGCGGCTGCTGTTGCTGTTTGCCGGTGTACTGCTGCCGCTGGCCGGATTCGTCGCCCTGGCCGACGAAGTGCACGAGTTCGAGTCCTTCCACTTCGATGCGCCGCTGCTGTGGCAGATGCACGGCCTGCATTCGCCGTGGCTGGACCGCATCTTCGTGCTGCTGTCGAAACTGGGTTACGAGTGGTTCCTGATCCCGGCCGACGTGCTGATTGTCGGCGCATTGGCCTGGCACCGGCGTTGGCGTGAAGCGACCTTCGTGGCCGTGAGCTTCGTCGGGTCGGCGCTGCTGAACATGGGCAGCAAGCACTTCTTCCAGCGCGACCGGCCCAGCCTGTGGGAATCGATCGCGCCGGAATCCACGTTCAGTTTCCCCAGCGGCCACGCGATGGGCTCGATGACCTTGGCGGTCACCCTGGTGCTGCTGGCCTGGAATACCCGCTGGCGCTGGCCGGTGCTGCTGTTGGCGCCGTCGTTCAGCCTGTTGGTAAGCGTTTCCCGGGTCTATCTGGGGGTGCATTACCCCTCGGACATCCTGGCCGGATGGTGTGCCGCGCTGGTTTGGGTGGTAGGGTGCTATCTGGTCATGTTCAGCCGCCGTCATCCATGGCGACGGCACGGTTCGCCGCCAGCGACGGCCAGCGAAGCGATCACGCAAGGGGAGTGACGTGGATGCCCTCCCAAGGGCGTCTACCTGAGGGACGGGTTGTTTCGTTGTAACGGGTTCTGCAGGGCAAGGGGCACGATCAGTGCGTGAAGAATGTGATGCGCAAGGCAGAACGCCGGAATTGCGCAACATCCGCGCTTGCAGTGGTCAGGTGCTCCTGCCTAGGTTGACCCGTATTGGCCGCATTCGAAGAGGTACGTGAATGACGATTCGAGTCTACCTGGTGGATGACCACGCGTTGGTCCGCACCGGGATGAAGATGATACTGTCGAGTGAAACCGACATTGAAGTGGTGGGCGAGGCCGAGACGGGCGAAGACGCGCTGCCCGCGATCCGCCAGCTGCAACCGGACGTGGTGCTGTGTGATCTGCACCTGCCCGGGGTGAGCGGAATGGAAGTGACCGAGCGCATCGTCCGTGGCCATCGCAGCACGCGGGTGGTGATCGTGTCGGTGCTGGAGGACGGTCCGCTGCCCAAGCGCCTGCTCGAAGCCGGTGCTGCCGGTTACATCGGCAAGGGCTGCGATGCGCAGGAACTGCTGCGCGCGGTGCGTGACGTGGCCGCCGGACGGCGTTACCTGGGCACGAGCATCGCGCAGAACCTGGCGTTGTCGACCGTGGAAGGCAACGGTTCGCCGTTCGACAACCTGTCGCCGCGTGAGCTGGAAGTGGCATTGCTGCTGACCCAGGGCCTGCGCCAGGAAGACATCGCGCGGCGCCTGAGCCTGAGTGCGAAGACGGTGAACACGCACAAGGCGCGGTTGTTCGAGAAGATGGGAATCCACGACAACATCGCGTTGGCGCGGATGGCCAGCCAGTATGGGTTGGTGGATCCGGCGCGGCCGCTGTAAGGGTTTCGGCCAACGGCTGAGCCCCTCGCGGTGTGCGGTTGGTTTCATGGGGTTGGCCCTGCGGAGGGATGGCGCAGGGGACGCCGTGAATCCATCCCTGGAGGCTCGGGCGCGCCATCCATGGCGCTTACGCCCCTGCGCCATCCCTCCGC
>NZ_JBHZOP010000182.1:0-6805 GCF_042787595.1 Stenotrophomonas sp. YIM B13575
GCCACCGCCCCCACCCCGCCTTCGACAGTTTTCCGCGAGCTGTCGGAACGGCATGGCCTGCCCTTGGTGGGTGTCGACCTTGGTCGACACGTAGATCCACACCATGCGTGGATGCTGTTCGATCCGATATCGAAATACTCGATTTCCATCGAAATTCATCCACGCGCACGTGGATCCAACAGACATCAGGAAACTGTCAGAGGTGGGGCGGTGTCGGATTGCGGGGTGTCAGCCGCATGGATGCGGCTGCCAAGCCTACAGGGACGTACTTGCGGCGTCCCCGCAATCCGGCACCGCCCCGCCTTCCCACGGAATGCCCGCTTTTGACGTTGAAGTTGATGTTGCCTCGGCGGGTGCAGGGCGCAGCCCTGCCGAACACCCTTACCGCAGCTGGCTGTCCTTGCTGCCGCGCCGGTTGTAGCCACTCTGCGCCTGTTCCTCTTCGTCGTGCGCCTGCTGGCAGTTCACGCACAGCCGAACCCCAGGCACTGCCTGACGCCGCGCCAACGGAATCGGCGCGTCGCATTCCTCACAGTGTTCCAGTCCCGGGCCCTGGCGCAGCTGGCGCCGCGCGCGGGCAATCGCATCGTCGACGGTGGCGTCGATCTGGTCCTGGACCGCGCCATCTCCGGCCCAACCGGTAGCCATGGCCATCCTCCGCAGGGGTGTCGCCTGATATGGGGACGATACACCCCGCCGCAATCGGCAGCGCCGGGCCATGCCCGGCGGACGCTGCGGCCGGTTCAGCGCCGCCTTACCAGACCAGGTCGTCGGGAACCTGGAACTGGGCGTAGTAGGCGTCGTCCTCGGCGTTGCCGGTGGAAATCTCGGCGCTGGAGCCGGGCGTGCCATGGTCGACAACAATCGCTTCCGGGGCGCGCTCGCGCACTTTTTCAGCCGCCGCGCGCGGCAGCACCGCGTAGCCGTCGCCGTGGGCCACGATGACCAGCACGCCCACCGACAGCGCCTTGCGCAGCTTGGTATCGATCAACAGGGTGCGGATCACCGCGCCATCGCTGAAGCGGTACTCGTCCTCGCCTTTGTGCGGCACGGCGTGGGCCGCGATGATCTGTTTCGCCTGCGCCTTCTGTTCAGCCAGCTTGGCCTGCGCGTTGCGTTCGGCGGCCAGCGCGCGGTCGCGCTCGACCTTCTCGGCGCGAGCGCGTTCAGCTTCACGCTGGACTTCCGCCGACGTCGACTCGGCCTTGCCCTGGCGGGCCTTGGCCTGTTCACGCGCGGCGGCGCTGGCCTGCGACTTCTTGGCCAAGCCGGCCTTGAGCAATTGTTCCTGCAGCGCGTTGGGCTTTGCCATGGTCGATACGTACCGCGTGTAATCCTGGATGCCCCATTCTACCGACGCGCCGACGCCCCTGCATGGCTGTACTGAAGTACCTCACCGGCTACCCCGAACCCCTGGTCGCCCAGGTCAGCGACCTGCTGGCACAGGGCAAGCTCGGCCCGTGGCTGCAGCAGCGCTACCCCGACCCGCATGAGGTGCGCAACGACCGCCAGCTGTACGACTACACCCAGGACATGAAGGACCGCTACCTGCGCAAGTCGGTACCGCTCAACAAGGTCTGCTACGACAACACGCTGGAGGTCATCAAGCACGCCCTGGGCACCCACACCGCCATTTCCCGGGTGCACGGTGGCCGGCTCAAGGCCAGCCGCGAGATCCGCATCGCTACCGTGTTCCGGCAGGCGCCAGCCGCCTTCCTGCGCATGATCGTGGTGCATGAACTGGCCCATCTGAAGGAGGCCGACCACAACAAGGCCTTCTACCAGCTGTGCCAGCACATGGAGCCCGATTACCTGCAGCTGGAGTTCGATACCCGGCTGTACCTGACCGAGCTGGCCAACCGTAGCCAGCGCTGAGCCGGCGTAGCGGCTACACTGCGCGCCCCCTGCCCGACCTTTCGCCATGGAACCGACCCGACTCGACAAACGCCTGTCCGCCCTGCTCGGCATCCCGCGTGGTGAAGCGCGGCGCTATATCGAGGGCGGCTGGGTCAGCGTCGATGGCGAGGTGGTGGAACAGCCGCAACGCCCGGTGGACGAGACCGCCAGCATCGTGGTGGCCGAACAGGCCAGCGACAGCAAGGCCGAGCGCGCCAGCATGCTGCTGCACAAACCGGCAGGCGTACCGGCCGACGCCCTGTGCGCGCTGATCCGCACCGAGACCCGCAGCGAGCTGGACGCCAGTGACATCCGTCCACTGCAGCGGCACTTCCACGGCCTGCAGCTGGCCTCCTCGCTGCCGGCCGACGACAACGGGCTGGTGGTGGTCAGCCAGGATCCGGCGGTGCTCGCGCACCTGCAGCGCAACCTGGGCCGCACCGAACAGGAATATCTGGTCGAAGTGGCTGAAGGCGGCCCGGAACGTGGCCCGTGGCTGATGGCCCGGCTGCAGCATGAAGCCGGCGGCCCCAAGGTCAGCTGGCAGAGCGAGCAGCGCCTGCGCTTTGCAGGCAAGGGGCTGACTGCGAAGGGGCTGAGGACTGCGGTGACGGCTGCCGGCCTGCAGGTTGTGGCGGTGCGCCGCCTGCGCATTGGCCGTGTGGCGCTGGGTCCGCTGGCCGTGGGCCAGTGGCGCTACCTGGGCAGCGACGAGCGGTTCTGAGTCACGGCGCTTCATCCACGCATGGCGTGGATCTACTGATGGTGTTTCATCCACGCATGGCGTGGATCTACGTCCAGGCGTGGCGTGGATCTACGCGTGGTGTGGATCTACCATCGGCGTCATGAGTCTGCGCAAACCCCTATGGCGACGCCTGCTGCGCGTCGCCGCGATCATCATCGCCGCCCTGCTTCTGCTGGTCCTGTCCGGCCTGCTGCTGGCCGACCACCTGACCCCACAAGCGCGCGGTGAAGCGTCGCAGGTCCTGCCACTGCAGCCTGCGCAGACGCCCATCGATCGACAGATCATGCCCCTGCAGGCTGCCCATCCTGGGCAGTCTGGCGTGGCCTTCCTCAGCGATGGCATGGATGCGTTCGCTGCCCGCGCGATGATCACCGAACATGCCGGCCGCAGCCTGGACCTGCAGTACTACATCTGGCACGACGACCTGATCGGCCACCTGATGGCCAAGGCGCTGTACGACGCTGCCGAACGTGGCGTGCGCGTGCGCATCCTGCTCGATGACATGAACGCCAAGGACAAGGATGCGTTGATGATGGCACTCGATGCGCATCCCAACATCGAGCTTCGCCTGTACAACCCGTTCCGCAACCGCAGCGGTATCGCCCGTACGCTGGAGCTGGTGCAACGCGCCTTCAGCGTGAACCACCGCATGCACAACAAGAGCTGGATCGCCGATGGACGCATCGCGATCGTGGGGGGCCGCAACATCGGTGAGGAATATTTCAGCGCGCGCAGCGACGTGAATTTCCAGGACCTGGACCTGGTGGTGGCCGGCCCGGCCGTGCAGCAGGCCAACCAGATCTTCGACGACTACTGGAACAGCGACGCGGCGATTCCGATCTCGGCGCTGGCGACCTACACCGATGCGCAGCTGCGCCAGCTGGTACGCCAGTCCGATCTGGACGCGCTGCATGCGCAGGCGCAACCGTACCTGCAGCGCGTGGCCGAGTCGCGCCAGCGCCAGCGTGCAAGCCCGCAGCCGCTGCACTGGAGCACGCAGGTACGGATCATGTCCGATCCGCCGATGAAGCACCACGGCGATGCGCACGACGACTGGCTGGTCACCGAGCTGGTCCGGCAGCTGCAGTCGACGCGCTACAAGGCCCTGTTGATCTCGCCGTACTTCGTGCCGGGCAGCGAAGGGGTGGACGGCCTTTCGGCGATGGCCGGTCGTGGCGCCCAGGTCGGCGTGGTGACCAACTCACTGGCGGCCAACGATGTGGCCGCCGTGCACGGTGGCTACATGGGCTACCGGGTGCCGCTGCTGAAGGCCGGCGTGCAGCTGTACGAACTGAAGGCGAGCGGCCAGACCGGTGACGGCAGCCTGTTCGGCAGCAGTGGCGCCAGCCTGCACACCAAGGCATTGCTGGTCGACGACCAACGCGGCTTCGTCGGATCGTTCAACCTCGATCCGCGTTCGGCCTATCTCAACACCGAGATGGGCGTGCTGTTCGACGACCCGGTACTGGGCGCGCAGCTGCGCGCGGAGTACCTGCGTCTGGCCAGCCCGGAACACAGCTGGTGGCTGGCACTGGGCGCTGATGACGAACTGCGCTGGCTGCAGCGCGAGCCACCACCGCACTGGGTCGAAGCCGAGCCCGGCAGCAGCCTCGACAAGCGCTGGACGGCGCGGGTGATCAGTTGGTTGCCGCTGGAATCCCAGCTGTAACGATCAGCGGGCGGGCCCTTCGTCATCGCCGTGCAGGCTCTCGTCCAGGGTCTCCACATTGCGCCCGTGCAGGCGCCGCCAGATCCAGCGCAGCGCGTGCGGCGGCGCTGCCGGCAACTGCTCCAGCAAGGCCAGCATGCGGCCTTGGCTGGCATGCCCGTGCCGGCACAGCAGGCTGGCCGCCGCAGCGGCACTGGCCAGGCGCAGGCTGTCGGCCAGCGCACCGTCAGCGTCAGGCGCCAGGGCCTGATGCACCGGTTCGGGCAGTTCCCAGGCGGCAGCCACCCGCTGTGCCAGCGGTAGTGACCATTGCTGCAGCAACTGCAGGGCCAGCGCCGGCTCCACCTCTTCGCCGCGCGCCTGCGCTTCCTGCAGCAGTTGCCGCATCACCAGCGCCGCGCCCAGGCCCTGCACCAGGCCCAGCCATTGCGCCGCGAAGGCATCACCGAAGGTGACCGTGCGCGCGTGGTCGGCGGCCGCGCGCGAAGCCAGCAGCGCGTGCTCCCAGATGATCGAACTGAACTGCGGGAACACCTCGCACTGCACCTGCATCACCGGCTGCACCAGCACTGCGCTGATGATCTGCCGCACGCCTTCGGTGCCGACCAGGGTCACCGCCCGCTGCAGGCTTTCCACGGGCCGCTCGTGCACCTTGTAGGCCGGGCTGTTGGCGATCCGCAGCAGGTTGCCGGTCAGCACCGGATCCTGGCCGATGATCGCCGCCATCACCCGCGCCGATGCAACGTCGTCATTGACCGTCTGGATCAGCTGCGGCAGCAGTTGCGGGCGCCGCGGCAGCTGCCGGGTGGCCCAGTCGCGGTCCTGCAGCGCGCGGTCCACCGCCTCGGCCAGACCCGATGCGCTGACCTCGGCGGGCTCGCCGGCCAAGCGCGGATACAGGGCCAGCGCATGCAGTCCGCGCTGCAGGTGAGCGGCGACCTCGGCCGCCGGCAAGGCGTCACCCTGCAGGCTGGCCGCCGCTGCAGCCACGGCCTGGCGGGGGGCTGCGGCCAGGCGTGCCGGGGCCTGCCCGCTCAGCCGCGACAGCCAACGGAGCACGGATCGCCACCACGCTGCGGTCATCGCCGCCCATCCTGTCGTTGTCCTGCTGCTGCCACTGCCTGCGCCTTCATCACATCCGGCCACCTGCCGTCGTCGCAGCATCGGCCGCACTTTCATCTTCTTTAACCCGGGCGCCTCCGGCGTCGACGGCATATCCCGGGCGAATGGACTAGAATGGCGCCGCGCGACCCGTCCCCCTGTACCGACGACGTCGCTTTTTTTGTTTTCGGACCCTACCGTTCATTGGCAGTTCGCCGCAGTTCACCGCAGATCGCGCCATCGGAGACCCCATGCTATTCGAAACCCTCGCAACCACCGGCCACGAACAGGTGGTGTTCTGCCACAACCAGGATGCCGGCCTGCGGGCGATCATCGCCATCCACAACACCACCCTGGGCCCCGCCCTGGGCGGGGTGCGCATGCGCCCCTACGCCAGCACCGACGATGCGCTGGCCGATGTGCTGCGGCTGAGCCGCACGATGACCTACAAGAATGCGCTGGCCGGTCTCAATGTCGGTGGCGGCAAGGCGGTGATCATCGGCGACCCCAAGGTCGACAAGACCGAAGTGCTGTTCCGCGCCTTCGGCCGCTATGTCGATTCGCTGGGCGGTCGCTACATCACCGCCGAGGATGTCGGTACCGACGTCAACGACATGGAGAACATCTACCTGGAGAGCCAGTTCGTCACCGGCGTGCACCAGGTCCATGGCGGCTCGGGAGATCCGGCCCCGTTCACCGCCTATGGCGCGCTGCAGGCGCTGATGGCCTCGATGCGCTTCAAGTTCGGCCATGAGGAAGTGGGCAAGACCAGCATCGCGGTGCAGGGTCTGGGCCATATCGGCATGGAACTGGTGAAGCTGCTGCGCGACCGTGGCGCCAAGCTGTATGTCACCGATCTGGACAGCGCGCTGGTGGATCGTGCGGTCAGCGATTTCGGCGCCGAGGCCGTCAAGCCGGACGAGATCCACGAAGTGAACGCCGATGTGTTCGCGCCGTGCGCGCTGGAAGGCGCGATCAACGCCGACACCCTGCCGCGGATCAAGGCGAAGATCATCTGCGGCACCGCCAACAACCAGCTGTCCAGCCTGGAGATCGGCGACGAGCTTCATGCGCGCGGCATCCTGTATGCGCCGGACTACGCGGTCAACGCCGGTGGCGTGATGAACGTGTCGCTGGAAATCGACGGTTACAACCGCGAGCGCGCGATGCGGCTGATCCGCAGCATCTACCACAACCTGACGCGCATCTTCGAACTGTCGCAGCGCGAGAACATCGCCCCGCAGCGCGCCGCCGACCGGATCGCCGAAGCGCGCATCCTGTCGATCGGCAAGCTGAAGATGCCGCTGGGCCGCAGCACGCCGCGCCTGGGCAATCTGCGCGGCGGCTGATCGCCGCCCTGGCGGACCGGGCGGTGCCGACCGTAGGTCGGCACC
>NZ_JBHZOP010000183.1:0-1608 GCF_042787595.1 Stenotrophomonas sp. YIM B13575
CGCAACGCCACCGTGTGATGACAACCGGTAGCGCCGGGCCCTGCCCGGCGGATGCCTCACCGCATAGTCGCCGGGCCCGGCCCGGCGCTACCACCGTGACCCCCAAGGTGTCGCTATGAAATTCTCTTCTCTTGCAATATCCCTTGCCACCGCGCTGGCGCTCAGCGCGTGCGGCACCCTCGCGCCGAAGAACACCGCAGTGGCCCCGGCCATTCCGTCGCAGTGGCCGGCGGAAGCCGCGCAGGGCGAAGTGGCCGATGTGGCCGCGGTCGGCTGGCGCGACTTCTTCACCGATGAGCGCCTGCAGCAGGTGATCGGCCAGGCGCTGGACAACAACCGCGACCTGCGCGTGGCCGTGCTCAACGTCGAAAAGGCGCGCGGCCAGTACCGCGTGCAGCGCGCTGACCGCGTGCCGGGCGTTGCCGTGACCGGGCAGATGGACCGCCGCGGCGGCGACGTGCCGGTGACCGAGCAGTTCAGCGCGGGCGTCGGCGTGGCCGAGTTCGAACTGGACCTGTTCGGTCGCGTGCGCAACCTGAGTGAAGCCGCGCTGCAGCAGTACTTCGCTGTAGCCGCCAACCGTCGCAATGCACAGCTGAGCCTGGTGGCCGAGACCGCCACCGCGTGGTTGACCTACGGTGCCGACCAACAGCGCCTGGCGATCGCCGAAGCCACGGTGAAGACCTATGAGGATTCGCTGCGTCTGGCCGAAGCACGCCATGAGCGTGGCGGCAGTTCGGCGCTGGAACTGACCCAGACCCGCACCCTGGTCGAGACCGCGCGCACCGATGCCGCGCGCTTGCGTGGGCAGCTGGCCCAGGACCGCAACGCGCTGGCGCTGCTGGCCGGCGGCCAGTTGGATCCGGCGCTGCTGCCGGACAGCATCGCGCCGCAGGTGCTTGCGCTGGCACCGCCGCCAGCCGGCCTGCCCAGTGACGTGCTGCTGCAGCGGCCGGACATCATGGCGGCGGAGCATCAGCTGCTGGCCGCCAATGCCAACATCGGTGCCGCACGCGCTGCGTTCTTCCCCAGCATCTCGCTGACCGGCAGCATCGGCAGTGGTTCGGGTGAACTGTCGGGCCTGTTCGACAGCGGCACGCGGGTGTGGAGCTTCCTGCCGAAGATCACCTTGCCGATCTTCCAGGGCGGCAAGCTGCGCGCGAACCTGGCAGTGGCCAACGCCGATCGCGATATCGCGCTGGCGCAGTACGAAAAATCGATCCAGAGCGGTTTCCGCGAAACCGCCGACGCGCTGGCATTGAATGTCAGCCTGGATGAGCAGGCCGCCTCGCAGCAGCGCCTGGTGGAAGCGGCCGAGCAGGCCAACCGTCTGTCGCAGGCACGCTATGACGCCGGCCTGGACAGCTTCGTCACCCTGCTGGATGCACGTCGTACCGCCTACAACGCGCAGCAGACACAGCTGCAGACGCAGCTGGCGCAGCAGTCCAACCGCATCACGCTGTACAAGGTGCTGGGCGGCGGCTGGCACGAGCGCGGGTAAGCGCGCTGATTCCGGTAGCGCCGGGCCATGCCCGGCGGCTCTTCCACCCAATATTCAGGGCGCCTGAAGCAGACCGCGCTTCGCGCTCGCCGGGCATGGCCCGGCGC
>NZ_JBHZOP010000184.1:0-1723 GCF_042787595.1 Stenotrophomonas sp. YIM B13575
GGGCCATGCCCGGCGGATGCCGCCGCGCGGTGCCTTCCGCCGGGCATGGCCCGGCGCTACCGTGCAATCCAATCCCTTTCCTGCTGGAGATCTGCTTCCATGAAACTGCGCCTGGCGCTGTCCGCGCTGTTGTCCCTGCCACTGCTGGCCCAGGCCGCACCCGCTGCCTCACCGCTGCTGGTCATCCACGGCGGTGCCGGCGTGGAGCGCAAGGATCTCTCCGCGGCGGAAGAACAGGCCGCGCGCGCTGCGCTGAAGGCGGCATTGCTGAAGGGCCATGCCGAACTGGCAGCCGGGCGTCCGGCATTGGCGGCGGTCACCGCGGCCATCACCGTGCTCGAGGATGATCCGACCTTCAACGCGGGCAAGGGCGCGGTATTCACCCACGAGGGCCGCAATGAACTGGACGCGGCGGTCATGGACGGGGCCACCCAGGCAGCCGGCGCAGTGGCCGGCGTGCAGCGCGTGCGCAACCCGATCCTCCTCGCGCAGACGGTGATGCAGAAGTCCAGGCACGTGATGATGGTGGGGCAGGGCGCCGAAGCCTTCGCCACCGAGCAGGGCGTGACCCTGGTCGACCCCTCCTACTTCCGCACCGACAAGCGCTGGCAGCAGCTGCAGCGTGCATTGAAGGAAGAAGCGAGCGGGCAGGCACATGCCGACCTGGAAACCGCAAAGCACTTCGGCACGGTCGGTGCGGTCGCCCTGGATGCACAGGGGCATCTTGCTGCAGGCACTTCCACCGGCGGCATGACCAACAAGCGCTACGGACGTGTCGGTGATTCGCCGATCATCGGTGCCGGCACCTGGGCCGATGCGCGTTGTGCGGTATCGGGTACCGGTTGGGGCGAGTACTACATCCGCACCGCCGCCGCCCATGAGATCTGCGCGCGCATGCGTTACCTCGGTCAATCGCCGGAACAGGCGGGCAAGGGCGTGATCAACGACGCGATTCCGCAGATGGGCGGCGACGGCGGCGCAATCGTGCTCTCCGCAGACGGAAAAGCCGCAGCGCCGTTCAACACCCAGGGCATGTATCGGGGCTGGATCGGGGCCGATGGCGTTGCCCACGTGGCCATCTTTGCCGACGAGACAATCGCACTGCCCTGAGCAGACCCTTGCGTATCAAGGGGTTTGCGACGCGTGTGAAAAAAAGTGAAAAAAAGCGTTGACAGACCCCCGCTTCATCTCCAGAATTGCGGGCTCACCACCACACACCGCAACGCTTCGGCGGCACGGGACGGGGTGGTAAAAGGAGGGATACCCAAGCGGCCAACGGGGGCAGACTGTAAATCTGCTGGCTTACGCCTTCGGTGGTTCGAATCCACCTCCCTCCACCAGCTTCACGTTGTGGCACATTCCCGGTGCGGGAGTAGTTCAATGGTAGAACCTCAGCCTTCCAAGCTGATGGTGCGGGTTCGATCCCCGTCTCCCGCTCCATTGAGTGAACTTTGAATATTATCGAGTTCATGCCATAATGCAAAACTCGCTCACATAGCTCAGTCGGTAGAGCACTTCCTTGGTAAGGAAGAGGTCGAAGGTTCGATTCCTTTTGTGAGCACCATCTTCAGCACCACACCAGACGAATTCGAGATAAGCAGCCATGGCCAAGGGTAAGTTCGAGCGCACCAAGCCGCACGTCAACGTCGGCACCATCGGTCACGTCGATCACGGCAAGACCACGCTGACCGCCGCACTGACCAAGATCGGTGCCGAGCGCTTC
>NZ_JBHZOP010000185.1:0-5525 GCF_042787595.1 Stenotrophomonas sp. YIM B13575
GTGCCGACCGTAGGTCGGCACCGCCGGATAGACGCGCCGGGCAAGCCCGGCGCCATGATCAGAAGCCCGTGCTGTAGCGCAGCGCCGCCTGCCGGGCATCATTGCCACCCACGCGCTGGTCGATACCCAGGCTCAGGCGGCCATTGCGGCCCCACCACGATTCCAGCGCCAGGCCGAACAAGGCACTGCCACGCGGCGCGTCGACACCGGCCAACGGCGCCCAGGCATCAACGCCGACGAAGCTTGCCTGCCAGTCCTGCTCACTGCCATCCAGCCGTTGCTGCCATTCGGCATGGCCGCGCAGGGTCCAACGCCCCCACTGCCGCTCGCCACGCAGGCCCGCCAGCATCTGGCTGCGCTGTGCACGTGACGCCTCCCCGCGCAGGCCGAAGCCGAAGCCCCCCTGCTCGCTGAAGCCGTCGGTATCCAGGCGCGTGCTGCTGGCCCCCAGGTACGGGGTGAACGATGCACCGATGCGGCCGAAACGATAGCCACCTTCGACGCTGGCACTGCTGAAACGCCCGCCGTAGCGCGCGGACACACCGTAGGCACCGGCGCCCAGCAGCAACTGGCGGTCCAGCTCACGGGTGAACTGGCCGGTACCGAACTGGGCCAGGGCATAGCCACGTCCCAGGTTCCAGCCGGCATACAGCTGCGCCTGCGTCTGGCGATCGCGGCCACGATCACCGCTGAAGTTGCTGCCACCGTTGCTGCGCGTTTCGCCGAAGGCCATGCCGAGCAGACCGTTGCTGCCCAGTGCCACGTCCTGGCCGGCCATCCAGCCCTGGCTGTCGGCGGCGTTGCCGGCAAAGCTGCCCTGCCCGGCTTCGCCCAGCGCGCTCTGCCAGGCGCCACGCAGCTTCGGCGCCGCCTGCACGCGGTCGAAGCGCTCGGCAACCGCACGGCGCGACATGTCCACGCTGTCGAAGGTCGAGGCTTCGGCACGCGCATGCGCCTGTCCGGACAGGCTCTCCAGGCTCGCTGACAGGCCATCGGTGCCGCCCGCCGTACGCTGCAGCGCGCCGGCGGCCGCGCCGAATGCCGAACCCTGCAGATCCGCATTGCGGTCCAGCGCGGTGAATGCCGACGCCACCCGCAGTGCCGACGCCTGCGCATTGGCGCCCAGGCCCGACGCGGCAGCGGAAACGTTGACCTGGGTCAGGTCCATCCACGCATCGTTGCTGCCATAGCCGTACTGTGCCTGCAGCAGGGTCAGGCCGTTGGCCCCGGTGTTGGCCACCGGCGTGGTGAACGTACCGTTGATACCGCCGTTGGCATGGATCAGGCCCTGGCGGCTGCCAACCTGCGGCACGTAACCGGAAACGATGCCATCGACCACCACGCCACCGGCCAGGCGTGCAGTGCCGGTCACCTGCAGCGGGTTCACACCCAACGCGACGATCAGCTGCGCATCCGGCCGCTGGGCGTAATTGCCTTCGATGGTTGCGGTGGTATTGGCGTTGACCAGCACCACGCTGGCGCCGTTGTCGACGTTGCCGATCACCCGCGGCGTGCCCGGCATGAACTGCAGGCCGGCCATCGAAGCACCGCCGGCACCAGAGATGCTGACGTTGGAACGGATCACTGCCCCGCCGCGCAGGGCCAGGCTGCCGCGCTCGATGCGGGTGGCACCGCTGTAGCTGTTGTTGCCGCTCAGTTCCAGCCGGCCATCGCCGCGCTTGACCAGGCCGCCAGCGCCGGCGATGTCGTTGCTCCAGATCGAGCCAGAGGAAGCCGCATCGACATTGACCGTGACATCGCCCCAGTCGAAGCGGCCGGGACCGTTCACCGCCTTGCCGACATTGAGCATGCCGTAGCCGTAGATCGGATCGACGCCCGGCGCCCCGATGTCGGTGGCGGTGCCGAGCAGGGTCTGCCGCACCAGGTCGTTGTCGAAGTACGGGTAGCGCTGCCAGACCAGCGCCGCGGCACCGGAGATCAGCGGCGCGGCGAAGGACGTGCCGTAGTTCCACAGGTATTTGCCGGTACCCGGCTCCGGGAACACCGCGCTGCCGGGAGCGGTCAGGCAATAGCGTGCGGCGTCGCCACAGGCATTGGCCCACGGTGCACGCTCACCGGGCTTGTTCGGATCGATCGCGGTGGCCACCAGCCAGCCCTTCTCCAGGTCGGCTGCCGGCAGCGATCCGCCGACGCCCCGCTGGCTGGGCAGCGCGGCCACGCTGCTGGGCTGGTCGCGCCCCTCGTTGCCGGCGGCGAACACCACCAGGCCACCGTGATTGATGATGAAGGGGCGGTATTCGCCAGCGACCTGCGCGGTGGTGCCGAGGTCGGTCCAGTACAGGCCGCCCCAGGAATTGTTCATCACCTTCACGCCGTAGTTGATCAGGTCCTGGTGGACCCCGGCCACGCCCAGCGTGCCGCTGAAGGAATTGCCCTTGCCACTGCCGTCATCCTTGGGCGTGGTGTCGGAAATGATCCGTGCCGAGACGATCTCCGCCCCCGGTGCGATGCCGCCCGGCCAGACGCCCACCGATGCACCGGCAGCCAGGCTGGCGACGGCCGTGCCATGGCCAAGCACGTCATCGACGTTGAGATTGTTGCGGCTCGGGTCGATGTAGTTGAGGTTGGCCACCACCCGCCCGTTCAGCGCCTCGGCACTGCGCAGCACGCCCGAATCGACGATGCCGATGCGCACGCCGCGGCCGGTCGCGCCCGTGGCCAGTGCGGCACGCGCGTTGGTCTGTGCCAGATGCGCATCCACAGCCGGCTCCAGCGGTCTGGCAGCAGGAGGCGGGGTGACCGGTGGGGTGGTGACCGGCGGCGTGGTCGGAGGCGGGTCGATGCGCACGTTGCTGCCGCCGCCTCCACCGCCACACGCCGACAGCGCCACCGCCAGCGCCGATGCCAGGACCGACCTTCCCATCGTCTTACGTTCCATCGTTTCCTTCCCATGAACGTTGGCCTGCCGCCATCCGGGCAGGCATCCAGTACTGCCCAGCGGCAGTCTTTGCCGACCCTCTATACTGGGCCGACCCCCACGCAGTCTGCCGGGAAACGGCGCCGTATCCAACGCCCGTCGTCTCCTTTCCGAACATTGCTCACGCATCAACGAGATTGCCATGTCCAACATCGTCATCGCCGCCGCCAAGCGCACCGCCATCGGCTCCTTCCTCGGCCAGTTCAACGGCGTTCCGACCCCGACCCTCGGCGCGGCCGCCATCGCCGCCGCGCTGGAACAGTCGGGCGTGCCTGCCAGCGACGTCTCCGAAGTCCTGATGGGCTGCGTGCTGCCGGCCAACCTCGGCCAGGCCCCTGCCCGCCAGGCAGCGATCGCCGCCGGCATTCCGCTGTCGGTCGGCGCCACCACCCTCAACAAGGTCTGCGGTTCGGGCATGAAGGCCATCATGCTCGGCCATGACCTGATCAAGGCCGGCTCGGCCAAGGTCGTGGTCGCCGGCGGCATGGAATCGATGTCCAACGCCCCGCACCTGCTGCCCAACTCGCGCACCGGCAACCGTTTCGGCAACTTCCAGGCCGTGGACCACATGGCCCACGACGGCCTGGTCAATGCCTACGACGGCAAGGCCATGGGCGAATTCGCCGAATGTGCCGTGGACAAGTACCAGTTCACCCGCGAAGAGCAGGACGCCTACTCCATCGAATCGGTCAAGCGCGCACAGGCGGCCCAGGCCAACGGCGCCTTCGCCGACGAAATCGTTGCGGTGAAGGTCGCCACCCGCAAGGGTGATGTCGAAGTCGCCAGCGACGAACAGCCCGGCCGTTCGGACATTGCCAAGATCCCGACCCTGCGCCCGGCCTTCAAGAAGGACGGCAGCGTGACCGCCGCCAGCTCCTCCAGCATTTCCGATGGCGCTGCCGCCGTGGTCCTGCTGACCGAAGAAGATGCTGCCGCACGCGGCCTGCAGCCGCTGGCGCGCATCGTCGGCCATGCCACCCATTCGCAGGAACCGGAGTGGTTCACCACCGCCCCGATCGGCGCCATCCACACCCTGCTGGCGAAGACCGGCTGGTCGCTGGACCAGGTCGATCTGTTCGAAATCAACGAGGCCTTTGCCGTGGTGGCGATGGCACCCATGCGCGAACTGGGCATCCCGCACGACAAGCTCAACGTGAATGGCGGTGCCTGCGCGCTGGGCCATCCGATCGGTGCCTCCGGCGCACGTCTGGTGGTCACCCTGGTCAACGCATTGCGCACGCGCGGCGGCAAGCGCGGCATTGCCACCCTGTGCATCGGCGGCGGCGAAGCGACGGCTATCGCCATCGAGTTGATCTGAAAGGGTTTAACGTCTATTTCGCAAAAATGAATGCGGGATCGCTTGACACCCAATCTTGGCTTGTCATCATGTTGTCGGCGCGCAGCATGCGCGTTGCCTAATTCTAACGACGAGGATTTACACAATGAGCATCAACAAGCTGCTGGTCGCGATGTCCCTGGCTCTGGCCCTGGCCGCCTGCTCGAAGCAGGAAGCTGCCCAGGACGCCGCTGCTTCGGCCAACCAGGCCGCCACCGAAGCCCAGGCTGCTGCCGACCAGGCCGCCGCTGCTGGCGCCCAGACCGCCGACGCTGCCCAGCAGGCCGCTGACACCGCCGCCACCGCTGCTGACGCTTCGGTTGACGCCGCTGCCCAGGCTGCTGGCGCTGCCACCGACGCTGCTGCCGGCGCTGCTGCCGACGCTGCCAAGGCTGCTGAAGGCACCGCCGAGAAGGCCAAGGACGCTGCTGAAGAAGCCAAGAAGTAATAACTTCTTTCTTCAAGCTGTTCTGAAGAAGCCGCTGGTTCGCCAGCGGCTTTTTCTTTGCGCGCCATTCCGTGCGCAGGTCACCACCACGTCTTCACAACGGTATGAATAGGCTGGCGTCCCCATCCATTGCAGTACCGGAGACCGCCATGAAGATTCGCCCGCTGACCACCACCCTGCTGGCCGCCTCCCTGCTGCTCGCACTGGCTGCCTGCAAGGGCCCGGAAGCCGAGCAGGCCAAGCAGGATGCCGCGCAGGCCGCCGACAGCGCCGGCGTTGCCGCACGCGATGCCGTCGACAAGGCTGCCGCAGCCACCCGTGACGCCGCCGACAAGACCGCCGCCGCCTCCGAGCAGGCTGCCGCCGACACCCAGCAGGCGCTGGACAGCGCTGCCGCCGCGACCGCCAACGCGGCTGACAAGGCCAAGGTCGCAGCGACCGATGCCGCAGCGCACGCCAGCGACGCCACTGCCGATGCCGCGCAGAAGGTTGCCGACAAGGCTCGCGACGTGGCCGACGATGCCAAGGCCACTGCCGCCAAGGAAGAAGCCAAGCACTAAGGCCTTCGCGTTCGCCGGGCATGGCCCGGCGCTACCGGAAAAGCCGAGCACGGGCTCGGCTCTACAGGAAAAGCCGCGGCATCGCCGCGGCTTTTCTACTTTTCGCTTCTTCTGTTGATTCCGTGCTGGGCGCGCACGGAAGCCGTCCAAGGCCGCGCGGGTGGGTTGCGCAGGGGCGTGAGCCGCATGGATGCGGCGACCGAGCTTACAGGGACGTACTTGCAGCGCCCCCTGCGCAGCCCA
>NZ_JBHZOP010000186.1:0-3868 GCF_042787595.1 Stenotrophomonas sp. YIM B13575
GCGCCGGGCCATGCCCGGCGAGCGCGCAGCGCGGCATGAATCAAATGCCGCCGGGCATGGCCCGGCGCTACCGAAGCGGCGCGGTAGATCCACGCCATGCGTGGATGCACCCCCACCCGGTACAATCACCGCTCTGTTTTCCCCCAACGCACCGGAGCGACCCATGTCCCGCCAGATCATCAACACCGAAAAGGCCCCGGCCGCCATCGGCCCGTACTCGCAGGCCGTGCGCGCCGGCAACACCGTGTATTTCTCCGGCCAGATTCCGCTCGACCCGGCCACCGGCGACATCGTCGGCGTGGGTGACGTCGAAGCACAGGCCCGTCGTGCCTTCGACAACCTCAAGGCCGTGGCCGAAGCTGCTGGCGGTTCGCTGGACAAGGTCGTGCGCCTCGGCCTGTACCTGACCGACCTGGCCGAATTCGCCAAGGTCAACGCCGTGATGCAGGGCTATTTCCAGGCCCCGTTCCCGGCCCGTTCCACCATCGAAGTCTCCGGCCTGCCGAAGGGCGCCAACTTCGAGGTTGACGCGGTGATGGTCATCGACTGACCGCCACGTGGCACGCAAGGCGGCGGTCACCCCGGCACTGGCACCGTCCGGTGAAGCATCGCTTGCGATGCTTGCCGGCGTCGGTCCGGCCGTGGCCGCCAAGCTGCAGGCGCGTGGCCTGGCCACCCTGCAGGATCTGTGGCTGCACCTGCCGCTGCGCTATGAAGACCGCACCCGGCTGACCCGCATCGAAGACCTGCGCAACGGCATTCCGGCGCAGGTGGAAGTGCGGGTGGTCGCCGTCGAGCGCGGCATGCGCTACCGGCCGATGCTGAAGGTGGCGGTGGAGGACGAAGGGCAGGGCACTCTGGTGCTGCGCTTCTTCCATTTCCGCCAGCAGCAGGTCGGCCAGTTCGCGGTCGGCAACCGGCTGCGCTGCTTCGGCACGCCCAAGCCGGGGCACCTGGGGTTGGAGATCGTCCATCCCAGTTACCAGGTGCTGGGGCGCAATGACGATCCCGATCTCGGCGACCGCCTCGACCCGGTGTATCCCACCGTCGAAGGCGTCGGCCCGATGACGATGCGCAAGCTGATCGGCCAGGCACTTGATCGCCTTCTGGAAGAAAGCACGCTGGAACTGTTGCCGACAGGCTGGCTCGATGGCCTCGGCCTGCCATCACTGCGCAGTGCGCTGCTGACCGTTCATCAGCCGCCGCCGGATGCAGACCTGGCCGCGCTCGCTGCCGGCACCCATCCGGCGCAGCGCCGGCTGGCGATGGAAGAACTGCTGGCCCACCACCTCAGCCTGCGTCGCCAGCGCATTGCGCTGCAGGCGCATCACGCACCGCCGCTGGCCGGCCCCGGCAAGCTGGCCAAGGCGCTGCTCAAGCAGCTGCCATTCGCGTTGACCGGTGCGCAGGCGCGCGTGTTCAAGCAGATCCGCGAAGACCTCGCGCGCCCCAGCCCGATGCTGCGGCTGGTGCAGGGCGACGTCGGCTCGGGCAAGACAGTAGTGGCCGCGTTGGCGGCGATGCTGGCGGTGGAGCAGGGCAAGCAGGTCGCATTGGCTGCCCCCACCGAACTGCTGGCCGAACAACATCTCAACAACCTGCGCGGCTGGCTGGAGCCGCTGGGCGTCCGCATTGCCTGGTTGGCCGGCAAGGTCACCGGCAAGGCGCGCGCGAAGGTGATGGAGCAGGTCGCCAACGGCGAAGCGCAGGTGGTGGTGGGCACCCACGCGCTGATGCAGGAAGCGGTGGTGTTCCAGGATCTGGCCCTGGCCATCGTCGACGAGCAGCACCGCTTCGGCGTGCACCAGCGGCTTGCGCTGCGCGACAAGGGCAAGGGCGGCAACAACGTGCCGCACCAGCTGGTGATGACCGCCACGCCGATTCCGCGCACGCTGGCGATGTCCGAGTACGCCGACCTGGATGTATCGGCCATCGACGAGCTGCCGCCGGGCCGCACGCCGGTGCAGACCGTGGCACTGAACAATGATCGTCGCCCCGAGCTGATCGAGCGCATCGCCCTGGCATGCCAGGAAGGGCGGCAGGTCTATTGGGTATGCACGCTCATCGAAGAAAGCGAAGAGCTGGATGCCACGCCCGCGCAGGCCACCTACGAATCGCTGCAGGCGCTGCTGCCTGGCGTGCGCGTGGGGCTGGTGCATGGCCGGCTGAAAGCGGCCGAGAAGCTGGCGACGATGGTCGCGTTCAAGGCCGGCGACATCGATCTGCTGGTAGCCACCACCGTGATCGAAGTTGGCGTGGACGTGCCCAACGCCTCGCTGATGGTGATCGAGAATGCCGAGCGCCTGGGCCTGGCCCAGTTGCACCAGCTGCGTGGCCGCGTCGGGCGTGGTTCGGCGGTGTCGCGCTGCGTGCTGCTGTACCAGGCACCGCTCTCGCAGATGGCGCGCGAACGCCTGCAGACCATGCGCGAGACCAACGACGGTTTCGTCATCGCCGAGAAGGATCTGGAACTGCGCGGTCCCGGCGAACTGCTGGGCACCCGGCAGACCGGCCTGGCCGGTTTCCGCATCGCCGATCTGGCGCGCGATGCGGGCCTGCTGCCGGGTGTGCATGCGCTGGCCGAACGCCTGCTGGCGCAGCAACCGGCGCTTGCAGATCGCGTGGTGCAGCGCTGGATCGGCACGGCCGTGCGGTACGCCTCGGCCTGACTGACCGGTTACGGTCGGATCCCTTTGCCGAGCAAAGGGCTCTGACCCCGCAAGAACCAGGACATCCGCCGCGGGCTGGTAGAGCCGAGCCCATGCTCGGCTGCTGTTCGCGCTGCGCGCGTGAGTCGAGCATGGCTCGACTCCACAACAGCCTATCCACGCATGGCGTGGATCTACTGGGCATTTGCTAGACGGCCGGCAACTGCGTACCCATGTATTCGGACAAACCACGGCAGGCCAGCAGCAGTCCTTCGCGGATGTCATCGCCTATCTGCTGCACTTCTTCGCCGTCCACGCGCACGCGCTCACTGGCGTGCAGCATCTCCAGCAGCAGGATCAGCCCGGCATTGGCGCGGTCGATGCGGGCCAGCGCCACACGTTGGCCAGGTGTATGCCAGCGGCTCGGCCACGGCTGACCATCGGCACCTTCGCCCTGGCGGATGCGCTTGAGGCAACCCAGCAGGGTGAAGCCGTTGTCCGTAGGGCCGGTCGCAGGGGCGGACAGCGTGGTTTCCAGCGCCTGCGCCAGCTCATCGGGGATGCTGGCGGCGGCATCGCCCAGCGTGGCGAACAGGAAGGGATAGCGGGATGCGGTCATGTCGTCAGTCCTTGTGCGCAAGGCAGGAGGCCACCCACGCGAAGGCGAGGGTGGCGGGCGGTGAGTGGTTGCAATACCGGTGACTGCCTCAAGAACGCCGGCGGGCGCGAAGCCCCCACGCACCGCCCGCCATAAAACGCACGGACGGATTGCCTGCCGGACGCCACGCAGGAACACGCGCGCAACGCCGGCAGGCAAGCGTAAACAACAAGGCAGTCAAACGGGATTGCAAGCCCGTGCCATCCGTTGTCGATGGCCTCTCATGATGTCCACGACAGCCCTCGTCGCTTCAATGAGAATCATTGGAAAAGTCGAAAACCATGCAATTGCAGCGTGGCCCTGCAAGGCAGGCCGATTACGTCATCCTTCTCGATCCTTCCGACATCCATCCACGCATGGCGTGGATCTACTGTGTCGACCAAGGTCGACACCCACCAACAGCAGCATGGTCGACACCCACCAGGAGCAGGCCATGCCATTCCGACAGATCGCGGAAATCTGTCGAAGGCGGGGTGGGTCCGGTGGCGGGGGCGTGAGCCGCATGGATGCGGCGACCGAGCTTACATGGACGTACTTGCAGCGCCCCCCGCCACCGGACCCA
>NZ_JBHZOP010000019.1:0-18181 GCF_042787595.1 Stenotrophomonas sp. YIM B13575
CTGAATGGTGCCGCTGCGCTGGCCGGGCATGGCCCGGCGCTACCGGTGCGGGATGATAGCGCCGGGCCATGCCCGGCGAGCGTAGCGGCAACCCGGGCAGCCCTTCCCGGTAAGCGTTAGACTGGCAATCTTTCTGCCTTTCTTTCGCCGACTCATGTCAGAGCACACCCCCGCCAGCCCCGAGACCCCCGCCGACAGCCACGAGAAGCGCGATTTCATCCGCCAGATCGTGCGCGAGGACCTGGCCAGCGGAAAGCACCAGGCGATCAAGACCCGCTTCCCGCCGGAGCCGAACGGCTACCTGCACATCGGCCATGCCAAGTCGATCTGCCTGAACTTCGGTGTCGCCGGTGAGTTCGGCGGCGTCTGCAACCTGCGTTTCGACGACACCAACCCGGCCAAGGAAGACCCGGAGTACGTGGCCGCGATCCAGGACGACGTGCGCTGGCTGGGCTTTGAATGGAACGAGCTGCGCCACGCCTCGGACTACTTCCAGACCTACTACCTGGCCGCCGAGAAGCTGATCGAACAGGGCAAGGCCTACGTCTGCGACCTGTCGGCCGAGGAAGTGCGCGCCTACCGCGGCACCCTGACCGAGCCGGGGCGTCCCTCGCCGTGGCGCGAGCGCAGCGTCGAGGAAAACCTTGACCTGTTCCGCCGCATGCGTGCCGGTGAATTCCCCGATGGCGCGCGCACCGTGCGCGCCAAGATCGACATGGCCAGCGGCAACATCAACCTGCGCGATCCGGCGCTGTACCGCATCAAGCACGTCGAGCACCAGAACACCGGCAACGCGTGGCCGATCTACCCGATGTACGACTTCGCCCATGCACTGGGCGATTCGATCGAGGGCATCACCCACTCGCTGTGCACGCTGGAATTCGAAGACCACCGCCCGCTGTACGACTGGTGCGTGGACAACGTCGACTTCGCCCACGATGACGCGCTGACCCAGCCGCTGGTCGACGCCGGCCTGCCGCGCGAAGCGGCCAAGCCGCGCCAGATCGAGTTCTCGCGCCTGAACATCAACTACACGGTGATGAGCAAGCGCAAGCTGATGGCGCTGGTCACCGAACAGCTGGTGGACGGCTGGGAAGACCCGCGCATGCCGACCCTGCAGGGCCTGCGTCGCCGTGGCTACACGCCGGCGGCGATGCGCCTGTTCGCCGAGCGCGTGGGCATCAGCAAGCAGAATTCGATGATCGATTTCAGCGTGCTGGAAGGCGCGCTGCGCGAAGACCTGGACAGCGCCGCACCGCGCCGCATGGCCGTGGTCGACCCGGTCAAGCTGGTGCTGACCAACCTCGCCGAAGGCCACGAAGAGCAGCTGACCTTCAGTAACCATCCGAAGGATGAAAGCTTCGGTACCCGCAACGTGCCGTTCGCACGTGAGCTGTGGATCGACCGCGAGGACTTCGCCGAAGTGCCGCCGAAGGGCTGGAAGCGCTTGGTTCCCGGTGGCGAAGTGCGCCTGCGCGGCGCCGGCATCATCCGCTGCGATGACGTGATCAAGGATGCCGACGGCACCATCACCGAGCTGCGCGGCTGGCTGGATCCGGAATCGCGCCCGGGCATGGAAGGCGCCAACCGCAAGGTCAAGGGCACCATCCACTGGGTCAGCGCGGTGCACGGCGTGCCGGCCGAGATACGCCTGTATGACCGCCTGTTCTCGGTGCCGAACCCGGACGACGAATCGGAAGGCAAGACCTACCGCGACTACCTCAATCCGGAATCGCGCCGCACCGTCACCGGCTATGTCGAGCCGGCCGCGGCCAGCGCTGCGCCGGAACAGTCGTTCCAGTTCGAGCGTACCGGCTACTTCGTTGCCGACCGCCGCGACCACACCGACACCAAGCCGGTGTTCAACCGCAGCGTGACGCTGCGCGACACCTGGTCGGCCTGATCGGATAGGCGGGCACCTGAACGGTGCCCGCTCTCGAGCCGCCATGCTGACAGTTCTGTCTTTCCTGTTCTGGCTGCTGACCGGGCACGCGGTGCTGGTCTTCTTCGCCGCGCTGCTGCTGATCGGCCTGGTATCGTGGCGCCGCCGCCGCCCTGGCTTCGCCTTGGTCGTGTTCCCTCTGGCCCTGCTGAACATGATCGTCGGGCAGTTTGCCAATGCGGCCTTCCTCAACCTGGCCGGCGAACCGGGCGAGGCGATCATCGTGCGGGCTGAACAGACCAGCTCGCAGTTGAACGAACAGTACATCTGGCGTTACGAGGTCGTGCTGCACACGGCCGACGGCCGCGATGTCGAAACGGTCATGCATACTGATACGGCAGCCCTGTGGCCGCTAAGCAATGCGATCCGCATTCCAGGGGCCAACCAACCTTTTGCCGTCAAGTACGTCAACGGTTTTGCCCGCAACTTCGTCATCCTCACCGAGCAGTCGCCTTATGGCATTGCCCAGGCCCGCGCACGTGCGCGCGAACGAGTCGAGGTGGCCGCGCGCAAGCTGCATTTCAGCCCGGACAACGCTGGGTTCCGCGCGGACTATCGACGCGAGCTGGAGACCTGGCTGCGCGACCATGGCAACGATCCGCAGCAGCAATCCGACGCACGGCGATATCGCGCCGAACTCGACGCTCTGTAACGCCAGCCCTGCCCGGCGGCTGCCCCCCACCCTGCAAACCAGGTGCCCCGATGACCACGACCGCTTCTCCCCTCCTGCCGCTGCTGCACCAGGTCCTGCTGGGCCGTGACATCGCCTGCACCGTCGAGGGCGACGACCTGCGACTCGACAGCGGCCTGCAGCTGACGCCACACAGCGTCGCCAGCAACGAACGCGACAACAGCGGCTGGCAGACCTCCACGGTCATCGAGACCCGCCACGCCGGCCTGTTCGCCGATGGCCTGTTCGAGTACCAGCACGCCAATGGCGCGACCGAACAGGAATCCCTGCTGTCCGGCTTCGACACCTGGGTGCGGGTGGATCTGGCGACCCTGCAGGCCGCCGTCGGCGCCGAAGACGCACCGGATCTGCCGATGATGGGCCTGACCTACCCGACCGGCGACGAAGGCCAAGAACACGAGCGCACCGTGGTGCTGGGGCCGCTGGCCCATTACCGCGCCCGCGAACTGGACGACGCTGCCGCGTGCAGCGAGGACGACCACGGTTCCTGCCCCTGCTGCCTGTTCACCAAGAGCATCGACGCCTTCGACGACCTGCTGAAGGCCCACCACTTCCTGGCCATCCGCCTGTTCGCGTCGCGCGACGAGCAGGGCCAGTGCGAAGCCGACTGCCGGGTCAACGGCCATGACTTCGCCCCTGCCCTGCCGCTGCTGCGCGCCTACGCCGCGCGCTGGCCGCAGGCGGGGCTGGAGTTCCGCAAGCAGTACGTGGTGATCCGCACCGGCTCACCGTCACCGGCCTGAATCCAGCGCGCACGCCCGGTACATGCCACTGCCGCTACACTGCGCGCCGACATCTGTTGCACCTGTTCCTTTCACTCTCAACGAGGCACCCCCGCGATGCTGTACGCGCAAGTCCACCTGACCCTTCCCGCCTGGATCCACGACCAGATCGACCTGGATCGTCGATATCCGGGCGACGAGGCCAAGGTCGCGCTGGCGATCGAGCTGTCGCGGTTGAATGTCGACCACGCCAGTGGCGGTCCGTTCGGCGCCGTGGTGTTCGGGCCGGATGACAAGGTGATCGCCGCCGGCGTGAACCGGGTGATGCCGCATTCGACCTCGCTGGCGCACGCCGAGAACATGGCCTACATGCTGGCCCAGCAGCGCCTGCAGACCCCGCGCCTGAACGCGGTGCTGTCGCCGATCACCCTGGCCACCAGCTCGCAGCCGTGCTGCCAGTGCTACGGCGCCACCGTGTGGGCCGGCATCGACCGCCTGCTGATCGGCGCCAGTTCGGCCGACGTGGAAGAGCTGACCCCGTTCGATGAAGGCCCGCTGCCGGCCGACTGGGTGGGCGAACTCAACAAGCGCGGCATCGAGGTGGTGCAGGGTCTGAACCGCGATGCGGCGCGCAGCGTGCTGCGTACCTATGGGGAAAGCGATGGCGCCCGTTACTGAGACCGGCATCGGCCTGCTGTGCCTGTGCCGGCAGGGCTTCGAGCCGGAGCTGGCCGGCGAACTGCAGTTCCGCGCAGGCGCCGCCGGTTTTGCCGGTTACGCCCGCACCCAGCGCAATGATGGCTACGTGCTCTTCATGTGCGACGAAGCCGCGGCGCTTGCACCGCGACTGCCGTGGCGCGAGCTGATCTTCGCCCGCCAGAAGCTGGTGGTGCTGGCCGAGCTGCCGCAGCTGGACCCGGCCGATCGCATCACGCCGATGCTGGAGGTGCTGGCCGATGCGCCGCGCTTCGGTGATCTGTGGGTGGAGCATCCCGATTCGGATGCCGGCAAACCGCTGTCCGGGCTTGCGCGTGCGTTCGGCAATGCCCTGCGCCCGGCGCTGCGCAAGGCTGGCAAGCTCAGCGACAAACCCAACGCACGCCTGCCGCGCCTGCACGTGGTGTTCGTCGATGGCACGCACGCCTTTGTCTGCGTGGCCAACCCGGACGACAGCGCCCCCTGGGCACTGGGCATTCCGCGCCTGAAGCTGTTGCCGGACGCACCCTCGCGCTCGGCATTGAAGCTGGATGAGGCACTGCTGACCCTGCTCGCCCCGGAAGAACGCGAAGCGCTGGTTCGCCCGGGCATGCGCGCGGCCGACCTCGGCGCGGCACCGGGCGGCTGGACCTGGGTACTGACCCGCCAGCACGTGCATGTGCTGAGCATCGACAACGGCCCGCTGCGCCAGCACGTACTGGACACGGGCCTGGTCGAGCACCTGCGTGCCGACGGCTTCCACTGGCATCCGGAACAGCCGCTGGACTGGATGGTCTGCGACATGGTCGAGCAACCGCGTCGCGTCGCCGAACGCATGGCCACCTGGTTCCGCGAGGGCTGGTGCAGGCACGCGATTTTCAACCTGAAATTGCCGATGAAGAAGCGCTGGGACGAGACACGCCTGTGCCTGGACCTGTTCCAGGACCAGGCCGGCAAGCCGCTGGTGGTGCGTGCCAAGCAGCTGTACCACGACCGTGAGGAAATCACGGTGCTGGCGTCGCCGCTGCGCTGATGAACGCCACGCGCATTTTCCAGCTGCTGTGTACCGCGTTGCTGGCATCGCCGGCACTGGCACAGCCGGCGCGCCCGCAGCCGGCGCAGAGCGCTCCGTTGCGCGATGACAGTGGCGTGGTCCGCCAGCAGTCACTGTCGGCCGGCCGCGTGACCGGCAGCGTCGACATCGTGGTGCCGCTGGGCGAAACCCCGGTAACGGTGCGTTCGCTGGCACCGGCCAGCGTGGTCGGCCAGTACCGCCTCCATTTCGCCGAGCTGGACGTGGACGCTGATGGCTTCATCAGCCGTGAGGAGGCGCAGGCGAACCCGGCGCTTGCCGACGAGTTCAACGCGTTGGACGTGAAGCGTCGCGGCACGCTGGACCGCGCCGATCTTGCCGGTTGGCTGGTGGATTGATCCACCCTCGCGATCTTCATCCACGCATGGCGTGGATCTACTGACGACGGCGGTAGCGCCGGGCCATGCCCGGCGGAATCCATGAACCGTGCTGCGTGCTACCGGCGAATGATCCGGCGCACGCGCGCCAACCAACGTTGGCGTCTACTCGCGATCTTCATCCACGCATGGCGTGGATCTACCCGCTCGGTTTCAGTAGATCCACGCCATGCGTGGATGCGCCGTCGGTCACACCCCTGCGGCGCGCTTCCAGAACGCCTGCACCAGCGGCGGCCACTTGCCCGCACAGCCCAGCGCGCGGCCACGCGCCAGGGTCAGGTGCATCTCGTCGTTGGAGAACAGCCGGTTGATCGCGTCGAAGCTGTACGCGGCGATCTGGTTGTCGCTGCGACGCTCACGTGCCCAGCGCTGCAGACGCTGCGGCGACAACCGGGGTTGGCCACGACGTTCGGCGGACGGCGCCAGCCAGTGCTGCAGGGCGGCGACGTCGCGCAGGCCGAGGTTGACGCCCTGCCCGGCCAGCGGATGCACCACGTGGGCGGCATCGCCCAGCGCCAGCACGCGACCGGCCACGTAGTGGCGGGCCAACTGCCGGCGCAGCGGAAACGCCGCGCGCGGCGAGGCCAGCCGCAGCTCACCCAGGCGTGCGGCGAAGGCACGGGTCAGTTCACGATTGAATGCGTCTTCGTCCAGCGCCAGTACGCGTGCCGCCTCGTCGTCGGGCAACGTCCAGACGATGGAGCTGCGGCGCTCGGCCACCGGCAGCAACGCCAGCGGACCGGTCGGCAGGAAACGCTGCCAGGCCGTCGCCTGGTTGGGCAGCTCGCTGTCCACATAGGCGACCACACCGCGCTGCTGGTAGTCGTGGCGCTCGACCTCGATCCCGGCCAGTCCGCGCAGGGTCGATTCCGCACCGTCGGCGGCCACGGCCAGCGCGGCTTCGATGCGACGGCCATCATCCAGGCGCAGGCGCACACCGTGCTCGTCCTGCTCAAGCGCTTCCACGCGCGCCGGGCAATGCAGCTCCACGCCTGCGGCCGGCAGCGCCGCCCACAGGCGATCCTGCAGCAAGCCGTTCTCGACGATGAAACCCAGTTCGCGACGGCCGAAACGGTCCGCGTCGAACAGCAGGTCGTCGCCACCGGCTGCGTCCCACACCTGCATGCGCCGGTACGGCCAGGCCCGCGCCTGCGCGATCGTCGGCCACACGCCGAGTCGCTGCAGCAAATGCACGTTGTCGGCGGCGAAGGCGAACACCCGCAGATCCGGCTGTGCGGCCTGCCACGGTGCAGGCTCGCGTCCTTCCACCAGCGCCACGGCAAGACCAGCATCGGCCAGGGCCAGCGCGCAGGCAGCGCCGACCACGCCGCCGCCCACAATGACCACGTCCAGGCGTGCGCGCCGGTTCATGCGGCTTCTCCACGGCACAGGCGCGGCACGTCGCCACGGAAGCCCATTGCACCGCCAACCAGCATCGACTGCACCGAGGCGCGCTGTGCGGCGACCAGGCCCAGGCTGCGCAGGGGGCGCAGCAGCGGCGCCGGATTGCTGGTCAGCCGGGCAAGACCGCCGGAAAACGCCACCGTCTGCCGCCGATCTTCTTCGCGGCGGGCCACGTAGGATCGCAGCAGTGCGTCGCTGCCAGCGTCGCCCTCCACTTCCAGCAGCTCGGCCAGCGTCAACGCATCGCGCAGGCCGAGGTTGAAGCCCTGCGCACCCAGCGGGTGGATGGTCTGCGCGGCGTTGCCAAGCAGCACCGTGCGCTCCCCCACCAGCGCGCGCGCCAGTACCTGGATCAGCGGATAGGCGCTGCGTGGACCAGAGTCGAGCAGGCGACCCGCACGCCAGCCGATGGCCTGCTGCAGGCGCTGCAGCCACGCGCTGTCGTCCAGCGCCATCACCGCTTCGGCCTGATCACGGGCAACGCCGTGCACGGTGCCGAAATGGCGGTCGCCACGCGGCAGCAGCGCCGTCGGCCCGGTATCGGTGAAGCGCTCCCACGCAGTGCCATCGGGGGCACGCTGGCTGCGCACGCGGGCCACGAACAGCGTCTGCTGGAAATCGTGGCGATCGACCTCGATGCCCAACGCATCGCGTACGCCGCTGCTGGTGCCGTCGGCACCGACCACCAGCCGCGCCAACAGCATGCGCTCGCCGCTGTCGTCGGCCACCCGCACCTGACGGTAGCCGTCAATCACCTCGCCCAGGCCAAGGAAACGCATCGGCCGGTAGCGGCGCAGCCGTGGCAGCTCCTGCAGCCGGCTTTCCAGTGCCTGGCCGAAATCACGCGCGACCACCACCTGGCCGAACCACGGCCTGTCGTAATCGGCAGCATCGAGCTGCACGCGGCCAAAATCACCGGCGCGGCTGACATGGATGCGGCGGATCGGGCCGGGCGCCATCGACAGCTTCTGCATGACCCCCAGCGCGGTCAGCGCGTTGATCGTGGCGGCAGCAAAACTGAGGTTGCGCTGGTCGAACACCGCGGGCAGCTCGCCGGCCGGACTGGCTTCGAGCAGGCCCACGTCGCGGCCCAGGCGGTCCAGGGCGATGGCCAGGCTGGCACCCACCAGACCGCCACCGACGATCAGCACGTCATGTCGTTCACTCATGGGCGCATGATACGCGCTCGCCGTGCCGGCATGCCCGGCAGGGGGCCGGCCTGCGCCAAGCGCCGCGCCGGGCTAGAATGAAACCTGAATCCGCTCCGGCCCCACCGCCATGTCCGACTCCGCACCCCGCGCCTTCGTCCTGTCAGTGCTCGTGCTGTTGCTGGCGGCGACCCGCGTCAATCACTTCGCGGCAATCCCGGACGCGTCCTGGGCCGTGTTCTTCATCGGCGGCTTCTACCTCGCCCGCTGGACCCGCTGGGCGTTCCCGCTGCTGATGGTGTTCGCGGTGCTGGTCGACTGGATCGTGATCCGCAGCAGCGGCCTCGATTTCTGGCAGCACTACTGCGTGTCGCCGGGCTACTGGCTGCTGTTGCCGGCCTACTTCGCCATGTGGGCCGGCGGCATGCTGCTGGGCCGCAACTACCGCAGCGCGCAGTGGTCGGTGCTGGGCAAGGGTGCGTTGCTGCTGGTGGCGTCGGTGGCGCTGTGCCATCTGCTGGCGCAGGGCGGTTTCTACTGGACCAGCCAGAACGTGGCCGAGCCGACCGTGGCCGGTTGGGCGCAGAACTACGCGCAGTGGTTCGGCCCCTACCTTCGCACCACCGCGATCTACGTGGCCCTGGCCGCCGCACTGCAGCTGGCCGTGGAGCAGGTGCTCAAGCTCCTGCAGGCCCGCCGCGACATCCATCACTGAGCCGCGCCATGGGTCATCGCCTCTCGCGCATCTACACCCGCACCGGCGACGACGGCAGCACCGGCCTGGGTGACGGCAGCCGGGTCGGCAAGGACGATCTGCGTGTTGCCTCCTATGGCACCGTCGACGAAGCCAATGCCACGCTCGGCCTGTTGCTGGCCGTGCCGCTGCCGGAGGACGTCCGCGCGCTGGTCGTGCACCTGCAGCACCAGCTGTTCGATCTGGGCGCCGAACTGTGCGTTCCCGGCCATGCCGCGATCCACGCCGCCGACGTATCGGCGCTGGAACAGCAGCTGGACCACTACAACGCCGACCTGCCGATGCTGAAGGAGTTCATCCTGCCGGCCGGTGGCGAGGCCGCTGCGCGCTGCCACCTTGCGCGCACCGTGGTCCGCCGCGCCGAGCGCGACACGGTGGCCCTGGCCCGCGTTGAACCGGTGCGCAGCGAAGCGCTGCAGTACCTCAACCGGCTGTCGGACCTGCTGTTCGTGCTGGCGCGGGTGCTGGCACGGGCCGATGGCCACGGCGAAGCGCTGTGGCAGCCACAGCATCGCCAGCGCTGAGCCGCCATGCTGGTCTTCACCCATCCCGCCTGCCTGCTGCACGATCCCGGCCCAGGCCATCCTGAATGCCCGCAGCGCCTGCAGGTGGTGCTCGACGCGCTGCACGAGGCCTTCCCCGGCCAACTGGACTGGCGCGAAGCACCGCCAGCGAAGTTCGGGGAACTGACCCGTGTCCACGACAGCGCGCTGCTGGATCTGGTGCTGCAACCGCAGACCGCGCCGCTGCGCCAGCTGGACATGGATACCTGGACCTCGCCAGGCTCGGCCAGCGCCGCGGTGCATGCCGCCGGCGCAGGGGTCGCGGCCGTCGATGCGGTGATGCTGGGTGAGGATCCCCTGGCCTTCTGCGCGGTACGCCCGCCCGGCCACCATGCCACCAGCAGTACCGCGATGGGCTTCTGCCTGCTCAACAACATCGCCATTGCCGCCGCCTACGCCCGCGACCGGCACGGTCTGGAGCGGATCGCGGTGGTCGACTTCGATGTCCACCACGGCAACGGCACCCAGGACATCTTCCAGCACGACGCCCGGGTGTCCTACTACAGCACCCATCAGGCAGGGCTGTTCCCCGAGTCCGGCCTGCGCCGTGACCGCGGTGCCGGCAACCTGATGAACATCCTGCTGCCACCGGGCAGTGGTGGCTTCCGTTTCCGCAATGTCTGGGCCGACGAGATGCTGCCGGCGATCGACGACTTCCGCCCCCAGCTGCTGCTGATCTCGGCCGGCTTCGATGCCCACCTGCGCGATCCGCAGGCCGACCTGATGCTGGAAACCGACGATTTCGCCTGGATCACCCGCGAACTGCACGCGCTGGCACGCCGCCATGCCGCTGGCCGGGTGGTGTCGATGCTGGAGGGTGGATACGACCTGCAGGCCCTGGCCGAGTGCAGCGTGGCCCACCTGCAGGCACTGATGGCGACGCCTTCCGGCAACGGGCCTGGATGAACCCGAACCGGCAATCCGGGGAGGCCTTCATTGCCCCTATGCAAGGGATGGGGCAAGCTACCGTCCGTTTTCGCCCGAATCCGAACCGCGTGCGCCGAGCCCTCCGCCTGCTTCCCCTGCCCCTGAGCATCGCCGTCTGCCTTCCGGCATGGGCTGATGACAAGCCGCTCAACTGGGGCCTTTGCCCGGCCACCGACGTGATCCCTGCGTTCACCGACGCGCCGACGCCGGTGCCCGGCCAGGACAAGGCTGCCGCCAGCGCTGCGCGCGAACAGCAGCCCACCGACATCGAGGGCGACCAGCTGCTGGGCACCACCACCGTGCCGCAGTACCAGGGCAATGTGGCGCTGCGCCGGGGCGACCAGTTCGTCGGTACCGACAAACTCAGTTTCGATACCGAAAGCGGCAACTACGTCGCCGACGGTAATGTCCGCTATCAGGATGCCTCGATCCGGATGGTCGCCAAGCGCGCCGAGGGCAACCAGGAAAGCGACACCCACAAGATCACCGACATCCAGTACCAGCTGGTGTCCCGCCGCGGTAACGGCGAAGCCGAATCGGTCGACCTGCAGGGCGCGGTCGGGCAGATGCACCGCTCCACCTACACCACCTGCGACCCGTCGCAGCCGGTGTGGAAGCTGACCGCCCCGGAAATCGAAGTCGACAACGATGAAGGCTTCGGCACCGCCCGCAACGCGGTGCTGCGGATCGGCAAGGTGCCGGTGCTGTGGGCACCCTACTTCAAGTTCCCGATCGATGACCGGCGCAAGACCGGCCTGCTGTTCCCGCAGCTGGGCATGTCCGGGCGCAACGGTTTCGATTACGCACAGCCGATCTACTTCAACCTGGCGCCGAACTACGACGACACGTTGACCCCGCGCTACATGAGCCGGCGCGGCCTGATGCTCGACAACGAGTTCCGCTACCTCTATGAAGGCGGCCGCGGCGAACTGCTGACCGCGTTCATGCCCAACGACAAGCTGCGCGACCGCGACCGCGGCCGGGTGATGTTCGGCGGCTACCACAACCTCGACGATCACTGGCAGGCCCGCGCCAACCTGGCCTGGGTCAGCGACGAGCGTTACGTGGAAGACTTCGCCAACCGCCTGGTGGGCGTCACCGCCTCGAACCTGCAGAGCACCGTCGGTCTGTACGGCACCGGCAAGAACTGGACGGCCGGCATCATGGCCGACCGCTGGCAGCTGACCGACTACACCCTCGACGAGCGCGCGCTGGCCTACAACCGCCAGCCGCGCCTGTACGTCAACTGGGACAAGCCGCTGCTGCCGTGGCTGGAGACCGGTGTCTACGCCGAGGCCGTGCGCTTCACCCACGACGACATCAACTTCAAGTACGACGCCAGTGCCGGTCCCGACCTGCAGTACACGCGCAACGGCCAGACCCAGCGCATGTACGGCGGCTCGCGCCTGGATGTGAAGCCCTACGTGTCGTTCCCGATCAGCGGCGCGGCCTGGTACATCACCCCGACCCTGGCCTACCGCTACACCGGCTACGAGCTGGACCGCGGGCTGGCCGATGCTACCCGCAGGAGCATCCTGGTCTCGCAGGGCATCGATCCGAACACGGCCACGCCGGAACAGCTGCGCGGCAATACCTCGCCCAGCCGCAGCCTGCCGATCGCCAGCCTGGATGCCGGCCTGTTCTTCGACCGCGAGACCACCCTCGGTGGCAAGTCGTTCCTGCAGACCCTGGAACCGCGCCTGTTCTACCTGCGCACGCCCTACCGCAACCAGGACGAGCTGCCGATCTTCGATACCCGCGACTTCACCTTCAGCTGGGGCCAGCTGTTCCGCGATTCGCGCTATACCGGTGCCGACCGCCAGAACGACGCCAACCAGCTGACCCTGGCACTGGGCACCCGCTTCATCGACCAGACCACCGGCAAGGAACGCTTCTCGGCCTCGATCGGCCAGATCCAGTACTTCGACGAATCGCGGGTGACCGTGACTCCCGGCGGCGCGCCGGTGGAAAAGGGCAAGTCGGCCTGGATCGCCGACGGCAACTACATGATCAACGACCGCTGGACGCTGGGTGCCACCTATCAGTGGGATCCCAAGTACAAGCGCGAGGATCTGGCCAGCGTGCGCGCCCGCTACCTGATGTCCAACGACGGCGTGGTCAACCTGACCTACCGTTACCGCATCAATTCCGGCGCCCCGGCCACCGCCAACAAGCACGACCGCACCCTGCTGGAACAGGCCGACCTGTCGTTCCTGTACCCGCTGAACGAGCGCTGGAGCCTGGTGGGCCGCTATTACTATTCGTTGCAGGACAAGGAACCGCTGGAAATCATCGGTGGCGTACAGTGGGACAGCTGCTGCCTGGCCGTGCGCGCCGTGGCCCGCCGCTACGTACGCAACCGCGAAGGCGAAATGAACAACTCCATCCAGCTCGAGTTCGTGCTCAAGGGCTTGAGCTCCCTCGGCCAGGACACGGACCGCACTTTGCGCCGTGCTATCCTCGGCTACAACCGCGACGACCTCTATCTCGTGCCGCCCAGCAACACCGGAGCGGCCCGCGATGACTACGATCCGAATCAGATCCCATGACCAAGAGCTTCCCCGTTCTCCTCGCATCGCTTCTGGCGGTGTCCAGCGTGTCCGCCCCCCTGCAGGTCATTGCGCAGGAGGCCCAGCCGTTGGACCGCATCGCTGCTGTCGTCGATGAGGACGTGATCCTGCAGAGCGAGCTCCAGCGTGCGATCGCCAACATCAAGGCGCAGTACGCCGGCCGCGAGGCCCAGCTGCCCCCGGATGATGTGCTCAGCCGCCAGGTGCTGGAGCGCCTGGTGCTGGTCAAGCTGCAGGTGGCCCGCGCCCAGGGCAGCGGCATCCGCGTCAGCGACCAGGAACTGACCCAGGCGATGAACGCCATCGCCCAGCAGAATGGTTCGACCCTGGATGCCCTGCGTCAGCGCCTGGCCCATGACGGCATCGACTTCAACGATTTCCGCGCCTCGGTGCGTGACGAGATCACCGTGCAGCGCCTGCGCCAGAGCTTTGCGCAGAGCCGCATCAGCGTCAGCGAAGGCGAGGTCGATGCGGCCCTGAAGCAGCAGGCCGATGCCGGCAACCAGTTCCACCTGGCACACATCCTGGTCGCCCTGCCCGATGGCGCCAGCGCCGAGCAGATCGCCACCGGCCAGAAGAAGGCCGACGGCGTGAAGGCATTGCTGGACAAGGGCGAACTGGACTTCAATGCGGCGGCCGTGCGTTATTCCGACAGCCCCAATGCACTGGAAGGCGGCGACCTCGGCTGGCGCACCCTGGATGAAATCCCGGCGGCGTTCGCACAGACGATGCAGCAGATGAAGCCCGGCGAAGTGGTTGGTCCGATCCGCGGCCCGAGCGGCTTCCAGCTGCTGAAGCTGGTGGAAGTGCGTGACGCCAGCGCGGCGGCAGGCACCCACACCGTCACCGAGTACCACGGCCGCCACATCCTGGTGCGCGTGGACGATGCCCAGTCCGACGCGGCCGCCAAGGCCAAGATCGATACCCTGCGCGCCCGCATTGCCGGCGGTGCCGACTTCCAGCAGGTAGCCAAGGAATCGTCCGAGGACACCAACAGCAAGGGCCAGGGCGGCGATCTGGGCTGGTTCCCGGCCGATGCGTTCGGCCCGGCCTTCGGCCAGCAGGTGGCAGGCATCCAGGACGGCGGCGTCAGCCAGCCGTTCCGTACCGATGCGGGCTGGCACATCGTGCAGCGCGTAGGCACCCGCCAGACCGACGTCGGCAGCGACAACCAGCGCGCCCAGGTCCGCGAGACCATCGGCCGCCGCAAGCTGGAAGACGAGTACAACCGCTTCCTGCAGGAACTGCGTGGCGAAGCCTACGTCAGCTTCCGCAGCGGTGACCGGGCGGAAAATACCGCCACGCCGCCGCAGTCCTGAGCCATGCTCCCCGAGCTCGCTCTGGTACCGGGCGAGCCCGCCGGGATCGGCCCGGAGCTGTGTGTCCGACTGATCCAGCAGCCGCGCGATGATTGCCGGCTGCTGGCATTCGCCGATCCGGACACCCTGCGCGCGGCCGCTGCCGCGCTGAACCTGCCCCTGCAACTGCTGCCCGAGGACGCGCATGCCCGCGTCCCCGGCGACCTGCGCCTGCGCGCCGTCGCCAACAGCACCCCCAGCCGTTTCGGCCATACCGACCCTGCCAACGCAGGCGCGGTGATCGGCGCCCTGCTGGGTGCCGGCCAGGCCTGCCTGACCGGTGAACTGCACGGCGTGGTGACCGGCCCGGTGCACAAGGCGGTGATCAACCAGGGCGGCATCGCCTACAGCGGCACCACGGAACTGCTGGCCGACCAGGCCGGAGTGAAGGTGGTGATGATGCTGGCCAACGACATCGTCCGCGTGGCCCTGGCCACCACCCACCTGCCGCTGCGCGAGGTCGCCGATGCGATCACCGCTCCCGGCCTGGAACACACCCTGCGCACCGTGCATGCCGCGCTGCGCCGCGAGTTCGGCCTGGCCGCACCGCGCATCGCCGTGCTGGGCCTGAACCCGCATGCCGGCGAAGACGGCCACCTCGGTCGCGAGGAACTGGATCTGGTCATCCCGCTGCTGCAGCGCCTGCGCAGCGAGGGCATGGACCTGATCGGTCCGCTGCCGGCCGATACCGCGTTCCTGCCGGCCAAGCTGGCCGGCTTCGACACCGTGCTGGCGATGTACCACGACCAGGGCCTGCCGGTGCTGAAGTACTCCGGCTTCGAGCAGGCGGTGAACCTGACCCTGGGCCTGCCCTACCCGCGCGTGGCGGTCGACCACGGCACCGCGCTGGATCTTGCCGGCCGCGGCATTGCCGATCCTTCCAGCCTGCAGGCCGCCACAACGCTGTGTGCGCGGCTGGCACGGCAACGTACACTGAGCACATGACTTCCCCGCATTCCCCCTCCGGCCCGGTGTTTTCCGCCCCGGCCAAGAAGCAGCTCGGCCAGCACTTCCTTGCCGACCGCTACTACATCGACAAGATCGTGATGGCGGTCAATCCCAGGGACGGCGACCGCCTGGTCGAGATCGGCCCCGGCCAGGGTGCGATCACCCTGCCGCTGCTGCGCGTACACCCGAAGATGACGGTGATCGAGTTCGACCGCGACCTGATCGCGCCGTTGACCGCCGCCGCCGAACCGCTGGGCGAGCTGACCATCGTCAACCGCGACGTGCTGCGGGTGGACTTCACCGAGCTGGCCGATGGCCAGCCGATCCGCCTGGTCGGCAACCTGCCCTACAACATCTCCTCGCCGATCCTGTTCCATGCGCTGGAACACGCTGCGGTGATTTCCGACATGCACTTCATGCTGCAGAAGGAAGTGGTCGATCGCATGGCCGCCGGTCCCGGCAGCAAGGTGTTCGGCCGCCTCAGCGTGATGCTGCAGGCCTACTGCGAGGTGACCTCGCTGTTCGTGGTGCCGCCGGGTGCGTTCAGGCCGCCGCCGAAGGTCGACTCGGCCGTGGTACGTCTGATACCGCGCGATCCGGCCACGATCAACATCAAGGACCACAAGCGCTTCGCCGACGTGGTCAGGGCCGCCTTCGGCCAACGGCGCAAGACCCTGCGCAATGCCCTGAACAACGTGGTCAGCGCCGAGCAGTTCGTGGCCGCCGGCGTGCGTCCCGACGCCCGCGCCGAACAGCTGGACGTGGCTGAATTCATCGCTTTGGCCAATGCCACCTGATTACACTGCCGGTATGGAAGACGCTGACGTTTATGCCATCTCCGTCGAAGTCGCCCCGCGCTTCCTCGACGACCAATCCGCACCGGAAGACGGTCGCTATGCGTTCGCCTATACGATCCGCATCCACAACCAGGGCCGCGTTGCCGCCCGTCTGGTCGCACGCCATTGGCGCATCACCGATGCCAACGGCCGCGTCGAGCATGTCGATGGCGATGGCGTGATCGGCGAACAGCCGCGCCTGCGTCCGGGTGAAGACTTCCATTACACCTCAGGTGTCATGCTCGGCACCGAGCACGGCACGATGCAGGGCCATTACGACATGGTGGCCGACGATGGCACCGAATTCGCCGCACCGGTCGCACCCTTCGTGCTGGCCATCCCGCGCACCCTGCACTGACACGGAGGCCGAACGATGAGTGTATGGGCGATCGGCGACCTGCAAGGCTGCTATGACGTAACCCAGCGCCTGCTGGAAAAGATCCGCTTCGATCCGGCGCAGGACACCCTGTGGTTCTGCGGCGACCTTGTCAACCGCGGTGGACAGTCGCTGGAAACACTGCGGCTGGTGCATTCGCTGCGCGAACACAGCGTGGTGGTGCTCGGCAACCACGACCTATCGCTGCTGGCCGTCGGTGCGCGCACCGAAGAGGAACAGCGCAAGGTCAACCCGGACCTGCTGCGCATCGTGCAGGCCGAAGACCGTGATGTGCTGCTGGACTGGCTGCGCCTGCAGAAGCTGGTGCACGTGGACCGCGAACTGGGCTGGATGATGGTGCATGCCGGCCTGGCGCCGAAGTGGACCACGCAGATGGCCGAGAAGCATGCGGCCGAAGTGGAAGTGCAACTGCACGGCGCCGGCTACCGCAAGCTGTTCCGCAACATGTACGGCGACAAGCCCAGCTGGGCGCCCAACCTGACCGGCTACGAGCGCTCGCGGGCGATCATCAACGTGCTGACGCGCATGCGCTACTGCACCTCGCGCGGCCGCATCGGCATCGAAGACAAGGGCACGCCGGGCACCCAGGAACAGGGTCTGTATCCCTGGTTCGAAGTGCCGGGCCGGGTCGAGCGCGACCTGAAGGTGGTCTGTGGCCACTGGTCCGCGCTCGGCCTGACCATCACCCAGGGCATCCACGCGATCGACACCGGCGCCGTGTGGGGCGGCAAGCTCACCGCGATCCAGCTCGACACCGATGAACTGCGCGTGGTGCAGGTCCCGGGACGTGACGTGCCGGCACCGGTCGCCAACGCACGGCCGCCTGCGCGGCCCGCACATGAGCGCACCGCAGGGCAAGGCAAGGACGGTGGCCAGGGCAACGGCAACGCTGCAACGGCCGGCGCCCCCGGCAACCGTGGTCCGCGCCGGCGCCGCCGCCGTGGTGGCGGTGGCGGTGGCGGTGGTGGCGGTGGCGGTGGTGGCGGTGGCGGTGGCGGTGGTGGCGGCAACAACAACGGCACGCCCCCTTCGGCATGAAGCCAGGGAACCGCGCACCATGGACGGTGCTGCTGCTGACGCTGGCTCTGGCCAGCGGCTGCCAGCCCTCGTCGTCGCCAGCGACCGCCGACGCTGACAAGTCCGCTGCCCCTGCAACGGCACCGACACGCTCACCACCGTTGGTCGCTGCCGCGCGCGCGCAGATCGGCGTCACCACCCGCTACGACCCTGCCTATCAGGTGCTGGCCTACCCCGGTGGCGACGTGCCCGCTGACCGCGGCGTATGCACCGACGTGGTGGTTCGCGCCCTGCGTACGCAGGGGCTGGACCTGCAGGTCCGCGTGAACGAAGACATGCGCGCTGATTTCAGCGCCTATCCAGCGCTGTGGGGCCTGTCGCGACCGGATCGGAACATCGACCATCGGCGCGTGCCCAACCTGATGCGCTGGTTCGATCGCCAGGGCTGGCAGCAGCCGATCAGTGCCCGCGCCAGCGACTTCGCTGCAGGCGACATCGTTGCCTGGAAGCTCAACGGCAACGGGCTGCTGCACGTGGGCATCGTCTCCGACCGGCGCCTGGCCGACGGCACGCCGCTGGTGCTGCACAACATCGCGCGGGGCACGCGGGAAGAAAACCTGCTGTTCCAGCACGCGATCATCGGGCACTACCGCATGCCGTGAGTGAGGCGGTGCTGTAGAGCCGAGCCATGCTCGGCTGCGATTTGTGTCCGCCAAAAGCAGCCGAGCATGGCTCGGC
>NZ_JBHZOP010000187.1:0-4680 GCF_042787595.1 Stenotrophomonas sp. YIM B13575
GGCAGGGCTGCCCGGGACCGTTGGCGCCATGGATGGCGCCATCGAGCCCCCATGGAAGGGTTCACGGCGTGTCCCGGGCAGCCCTGCCAACCCGGCCCACGCCATGAAGCCCAACGAGGCAACGCTCTGAACCTTACAGCGCCTCGAAAATGCCCGCTGCGCCCATGCCGGTGCCAATGCACATCGTCACCATGCCGTACTTCTGCTGGCGACGACGCAGGCCGTGCAGCAGGGTCGCGGTACGGATAGCACCGGTGGCACCCAGCGGGTGGCCCAGGGCGATCGCGCCGCCCAGCGGGTTGACCTTGCTCGGGTCCAGGCCGCAATCACGGATCACCGCCAGCGACTGCGCGGCGAAGGCTTCGTTGAGCTCGATCCAGTCCAGCTGGTCCTGGGTCAGGCCGGCCTGCTTCAGCGCCTTCGGAATCGCGGCAATCGGGCCGATGCCCATCACTTCCGGACGCACGCCGGCCACCGAGAAGCTGACGAAACGGGCCAGCGGGGTCAGGCCGTAATCCTTGATCGCCTGCTCCGAGGCGAGCAGCACCGCGCCGGCGCCATCGCTCATCTGCGAGGAGTTGCCGGCGGTAACGGTGCCGCCGAACTGGCCGTTGCGGAACACCGGGCGCAGCTTGGCGAGGCCTTCAGCGGAGGAATCCGGACGCGGGCCTTCGTCGGTGTCGGCCACCTTGTTGCGGGTGATGATGCGCTTGCCGTCGGCCAGGTCAGGCTGGTGCGAGACGATCTCGTACGGGCTGATCTCATCCTTGAACTCGCCGTTCTGGATCGCGGCCATGGCCTTCTGGTGCGAGGCGAGGGCGAAGGCGTCCTGGTCTTCGCGCGAGACCTTCCATTCTTCAGCGACCTTCTCGGCGGTGATGCCCATGCCGTAGGCGATGGCGACGTGGTCGTTGTCGAACACGCTCGGCGCCATCGCGATCTTGTTGCCCATCATCGGCACCATCGACATCGACTCGGTGCCACCGGCCAGCATCAGGTCCGAATTGCCCAGGCGGATCTGGTCGGCGGCCATGGCCACGGCCTGCAGGCCGGAGGAGCAGAAGCGGTTCACGGTCTGCGCGGCGATGGTGTTCGGCAGGCCTGCCAGCAGCACGCCGATGCGGGCGACGTTCATACCCTGCTCGGCTTCGGGCATCGCGCAGCCGATGATCGCGTCATCGATGCGGTTGACGTCCACGCCCGGCGCCTGCGCCACGACGCTGCGCAGCACGTGGGCGAGCATGTCGTCGGGGCGGGTGTTGCGGAACATGCCCTTGGGCGCCTTGCCAACCGGGGTGCGGGTGGCGGCGACGATGTAGGCGTCCTGGATTTGCTTGGTCATTGCAGTGATCTCTCGAATTTTTTAGCCGGAGTGCCGACCAACGGTCGGCACCCACCAAAAGCAGGGAGGGGCAATCAATTACGCAGCGGCTTGCCGGTCTTGAGCATGTGCGCGATGCGGGCCTGGGTCTTTTCCTGCTGGGCCAGTTCGACGAAGTGCTTGCGCTCCAGGGTCAGCAGCCACTCTTCGTCGACCAGGGTGCCGCGGTCGACCTTGCCGCCGCACAGCACGGTGGCGATGCGCTCGGCGATCTCGTAGTCGTACGGGCTGATGAAGCGGCCTTCCAGCATGTTGACCAGCATCATCTTGAAGGTGGCGATGCCGACGTCACCGGCCACCTGGATGCGGCGTGCCGGCAGCGGCGGACGGTAGCCCGCTTCGGCCAGCGCACGCGCTTCGGCCTTGGCGATGTACAGCGCCTCGTAGCTGTTGAACACCACCTTGTCGGTGCTGCGCAGCAGGCCCAGTTCCTGGGCGTTGACCGCCGAGTTGGACACCTTGGCCATTGCCACGGTCTCGAAGGTCTTCTTCAGCTCGGCGAACACGTCACCGCCCGGGCCTGCGGCCTGCGAGGCGCGCACGGCCAGTTCCTTCAGGCCACCACCGGCCGGCAGCAGGCCGACGCCGGCCTCGACCAGGCCGATGTAGCTTTCCAGGAAGGCCACCGTCTTGGCGCTGTGCATCTGGAACTCGCAACCGCCACCCAGGGCCAGGCCACGCACCGCAGCAACCACCGGCACCAGCGAGTACTTGATGCGCTGGCTGGTGCGCTGGAAGTTGTGCACCATTTCCTCGAACTGGTCGACCTTGCCGGCCTGCAGCAGGCCGAGCGCGCCGGCCAGGTCGGCACCGGCGGAGAAGGGCTCCTTCTGCTGCCAGATCACCAGGCCCTGGAAGTCCTTCTCGGCGCGCGTGACGCACTCCTGCAGGCCGTCCAGCACGTGGTCGGACACGGTGTTCATCTTGGTCTTGAAGCTGACCACGGCGATGCCATCACCGTCGTGCCACATGCGCAGGCCGTCGTTCTCGAACACGGTCTCGCCCGGGGCGAACTTTTCGCCCAGCAGCGGATCGGGGAAGCGCTGGCGCTGGTACACCGGCAGCGACGAACGCGGCAGCTTGGCGTTGCGCGACGGGCTGTAGCTGCCCTCGGCGGCGTGCACGCCGTCGCGGCCATCGAATACCCAATCCGGCAGCGGGGCGTTGCTCATGCTCTTGCCGGCGACGATGTCATCGGCGATCCACTGCGCGACCTGCTTCCAGCCGGCGGCCTGCCAGGTTTCGAACGGGCCCAGCGACCAGCCGTAGCCCCAGCGGATGGCCAGGTCGACGTCGCGCGCGGTCTCGGCGATGTCGGCCAGATGGTAGGCGCTGTAGTGGAACAGGTCGCGGAAGGTCGCCCACAGGAACTGCGCCTGCGGGTGCTGGCTCTCGCGCAGCTTGGCGAACTTCTCGGCCGGGTTCTTGATCTTCAGGATTTCGACCACTTCCGGTGCGGCGGCGCGGTCAGCCGGACGGTAGTCCTGCTTTTCCAGGTCCAACACCACGATGTCCTTGCCGACCTTGCGGAAGATGCCGGCGCCGGTCTTCTGGCCCAGGGCGCCCTTGGAAATCAGCGCATCCAGCCACTTCGGCGACTTGAAGAACTCATGCCACGGGTCATTCGGCAGGGTGTCGCCCATGGTCTTGATGACGTGGGCCATGGTGTCCAGGCCGACCACGTCGGAGGTGCGGTAGGTGGCCGACTTCGGGCGGCCGATCAGCGGGCCGGTCAGGCCGTCCACTTCATCAAAGCCCAGGCCGAACTGCTGGGTGTGGTGGATGGTGGACAGGATCGAGAACACGCCGATGCGGTTGCCGATGAAGTTCGGGGTGTCCTTGGCGTACACCACGCCCTTGCCCAGGGTGGTGACCAGGAATGCTTCCAGGCCTTCCAGCACGCTGGCGTCGGTGGTGGTGGCCGGAATCAGCTCGGCCAGGTGCATGTAGCGCGGCGGGTTGAAGAAATGCACGCCGCAGAAGCGGTGGCGCAGCTGTTCCGGCAGCACGTCGGCCAGCTTGTTGATGCCCAGGCCCGAGGTGTTGGAGGCCAGCACCGCGTGGTCAGCCACGAACGGGGCGATCTTCTTGTACAGGTCCTGCTTCCAGTCCATGCGCTCGGCGATGGCCTCGATGATCAGGTCACAGTCCTTCAGCTGCTCAAGCCCGGTCTCGTAGTTGGCCGGGGTGATGGCGTCGGCCAGCGACTTGCTGGCCAGCGGCGCCGGGCTCAGCTTGCCGAGGTTGGCGATCGACTTCAGCACGATGCCATCGGCCGGACCTTCCTTGGCAGGCAGGTCGAACAGCACGGTGTCGACGCCGGCATTGGTGAGGTGGGCGGCGATCTGGGCACCCATGACGCCGGCACCCAGCACGGCGGCGCGGCGGACTAGCAGGGAATTGGACATGGTGTAGGGCCTTTGTTGGTCAGCAGTTACTGGGTGGAATCAATGGAGGCGGGCAGGGCGCTGCCGCTGCGGGCGGCGGCGCGGAATCCGGCCTCGGCGAAATGGATCAGTTCATGCGCGGCATGGGCACGATGCGCCGTTTCGGTGACACCGGCGGGTCGCTTGATCAGCCCGAAATCGGCCATGGCATAGGTCAGCGAGCCGGCCAGGAAATCCAGGCGCCAATAGAGCTCCTCCTTGCTCAGGCCCGGCACGCAGGTGGCGATCGCCTTGCCGAACTCACGCAGCACGTGGCCGTAGTGGTCGGACAGGAACTTGCGCAGGTTGTCGTTCTTTTCGGCGTAGGCGCGGGCGATCACGCGGACGAAGGCGCCGCCGTTCTGGCGGTCCTGGGCCAGCGCCAGGGCCGGCTCGACGAAGGCGGCCAGCACCGGTCGCAGTTCACCGGGGTGTTCGTTGCGGGCGCGCTCGAGCTGGGTCAGGCGGGCGCCGGTCATCTCGTCCATGCGGCGACGGAACACCTCGTTGACCAGGTTTTCCTTGGAGCCGAAGTGGTAGTTCACCGCAGCGATGTTGACGTCGGCCTGGCTGGTGACCTGGCGCAGCGAGGTGCCGGCAAAGCCGTGCTGGGCGAACAGCTCCTCGGCGGCGCCGAGAATCCGGTCCTTGGTCGAGAAGTGGGCGGGCTTGGCCATCGGGCGGGCGGACCTTAATCAAACGATTGTTTGATACTAGAACCAGACGGTAGCGTATGGCATTTTGCAGTGCAGCAAAAACGGCCGGGCCGGTCAGAATCCGCTCAGGTGGGTGAATGGGCGGACCTGAACCTGTAGAGCCGAGCCCATGCTCGGCTGCTCTTCGGCCCAAAGGCCAGCCGAGCATGGGCTCGGC
>NZ_JBHZOP010000188.1:0-7566 GCF_042787595.1 Stenotrophomonas sp. YIM B13575
GCATGGGCTGGCAGGACCGTTGGCGCCATGGATGGCGCCATCGAGCCCCCAGGGACGGGTTTATGGCGTGTCCTGCCAGCCCATGCCGCCCCGCCATCCCGCAGGAAGGCGCTTTCGCTGTTGCCGTTGCTTCGGCTGTTGCTTGAAAGCCCCTGCGGGTGCCGGGCGCAGCCCGGCCGAACCCCTCAGTGCAGCAGGGCCGCTACGGCGGCGCGGAACCCCGCTTGTGCCTGCCCCGATTCGGGCATGTGATGCAGCTGCCGCACCGCCCGCGCCAGTCGCGCGGCACCCACGAACCCGCAGCTGGCCTGCAACCGGTGCAACTGGCTGCGCAGCTGGCGCTCGTCGTGCTGGTCCACGGCTTGTTCGACCGCGTCGCGCACCCCCGGCAGTTCGGCCAGGAACAGTTCGCGCAGGGCGATCAGGTGGTTGCGCTGGCCATTGAGCGCGGCCAGGGCGGCGGTTTCGTCCCAGTCCTCCAGCGCCAGCTCGACCGCCGCCGGCGGCACCGTGGAACCGGCAGGGCTGTTGACCAGCGCACGGCGGACCGCCTTCAGCAGCTGGTCGCGGCCCAGCGGCTTGACCAGGGTGTCGCTGAAGCCGGCCTCGCGCAGGCGTGCGTGAATGGCGGCATCGCCGTCGGCGGTGTGCGCCAGCGCCGGGGTGTCCGGGTGCGAGCGGCGCAGCTGGTGCAACAGCTGGGCACCATTGCCATCGGGCAGGTTGACGTCGATCAGCCACAGATCGTGGGCACCGGGCTCGGCGCGCGCCAAGGCGCTGGCCAGTGAGTCGGCGGTGTCCACATCCGCTGGTAACGTTTCCAACGCCGCTTTGAAAAAACCGCGGCTGATGATGTCGTCCTCGACAAGCAGGAAGCGGGGTCGACTGGCCCGCGGGGTCATCTGCATCAGGGCTGCCTCCATGTCAGCTGGGGTCAATCATCAAGCACGGCGGCGGCGGGCGCAAGCGGCCAGCGGCCCCGCCGGTCAGGATCTGCGACAATACCGCCCCACTTTTGCCCGCAGCCTGTTGCCACGTGGCCCGATCCCGCTCCCGCATCGACCGTACTCCCTTCCAGACCGAGATCCTCGACCTCAGCCATGATGGCCGCGGTGTTGCCCGCCGTGAAGGCGAGGGCGGCAAGGTCACCTTCATCAGCGGCGCCCTGCCGGGCGAAGTGGTGATGGCCGAACAGACCGCCCGCAGCCGCCACTTCGATGAGGCGCGCACGGTGCAGGTGCTGCAGGCCTCGCCGCAGCGGGTGACCCCCAAGTGCCCGCATTTCGGAACCTGCGCCGGCTGCGTGCTGCAGCACCTGGATGAAGACCAGCAGATCGTCGCCAAGCAGCGCGTGCTGATGGACAACCTGGAGCGCATCGGCCATGTGAAGCCGGGCACCGTGCTGCCGCCGCTGGTCGGCGACAGCTGGGGCTACCGCCGCAAGGGTCGGTTCTCGGTGCGCCGGGTCGAGAAGAAGGACAAGACCCTGGTCGGCTTCCGCGAACAGGACCCGCGCTTCGTCGCGGACCTGCAGCAGTGCCTGACAGTGATCCCGGAGATCGGCACCAAGGTGGAAGTGCTGTCGACTTTCATCGAATCGCTGGACGGCAAACGCGACATTCCGCAGATCGAATTCATCGCCGGTGACCAGGCGGTGGTACTGACCGTGCGCCACCTGCAGCCGCTGAGTGACGCCGATCGCGCGGCCTGGGCGGCCTTTGGCCAGCAGCAGGGCTTTGTCATCTACCTGCAGTCGGGCGGCGTGGACACCGTGCAGCCGCTGGACGGGCAGGGCGTGGCGCTGTCGTTCCGGCTGGCGCCGTGGGATGTCGAACTGGCATTCCGTCCGCTGGATTTCATCCAGGTCAATGCCAAGCTCAACGAGAAGATGATCGCCCACGCGCTGGACCTGCTTGAGCCGGGTGCCGACGAGCGCGTGCTGGACCTGTTCTGTGGCTTGGGCAACTTCACCCTGCCGCTGGCACGCAAGGTGCGCGAAGTGGTGGGCGTGGAAGGTGATGCCGGGCTGGTGGCGCGTGCGCGTGAAAACGCCGAGCGCAACGGACTGGCCAACGCGCAGTTCTACAGCGCCGACCTGACCCAGGACCAGCGCAGCACGCCGTGGATGCGCCAGGGCTTCGACAAGCTGCTGCTGGATCCGCCGCGTTCCGGCGCCATCGAAGTGCTGCAGCAGCTGCCGTTGAAGCAGTTCAAGCGCATCGTCTATGTCAGCTGCCATCCGGGCTCGCTGGCCCGCGATGCCGGCTACCTGGTCAACGAACAGGGCTTCACCCTGGTCAGCGCCGGTGCGATGGACATGTTCCCGCATACCGCGCACGTGGAAAGCATCGCGGTGTTCGAAAAGCGTTGATGCCTGCGGCGCCGGGGTCTACCCGGCGCCTGCCTTGCTGCCTGCACGCAGGCAACGCGCTCAGTCGGCCGGGGCGTTCTGCCACTGACCATCCACGCGCATGAAGGCCATCGACTGCTCGCCGTGCTCGTTGCCGTCGCCGGCGCGCACCGTGCATTCGATGACGGCCCTGTCGCTGGCAACGTCGCAGCTCCTCACGTCCTGCACCTGCAGGGTGCCGGCCGCCTGCTCGTATCGCGCGCGCAGGGCGGGGTCGGTCTGCTGCTGTGCCTGGCCGGCGATCCGTTCCCGCAGCAGGACCTGCACCCGATCCTTCGGCGGCGCCGGAACCGGGACATCGCGCTGGTCAGGGAGGGTCCACACGCCGCCCACCAGGGCCAGCCGCAGCAGCTGCGGTCGCGAATTGATGCCTGCACTGGCGGTGGCGATGCAGTCGACCGCATCGCCGGCCTCGGCGGGTGCGCAGCTGTCCAGGGCCTGCAGGCGGGGCCGGAAGGTCTCGGCGACCAGGCGGCTGCTGTCGCTGGCGGGGCGATCGGCAATGGCCTGATCGAACATCCGGTCCATCGCGGCCTGTGCCTGCTGCAGCGATGGCATCGCCGTTGATGCGGCACCTGCGACAGCGCACGGCAGCAGTGCCGACAGGGCAAGACAGCGACGAAGACGACGGGAAAGGGGCATGGGCGACCATTCCTTGGTTGGGGGCCGCGCAGTGTAGTCGTGCCTGCCGCCGCGCTGATAGGCAGCATCTGGCGTGAGCCGCATACTGTGCCCATGGGCATCGAAATCGAACGCAAATTCCTCGTCACCCATGATGGGTGGCGCACCGCCGCGCACCGGGTCATCCCGATGGCGCAGGGCTACATCAACGATCTGGGCGCGCTCGACTGCGGCACCCAGAACGCCTCGGTGCGGGTCCGCATCGAAGGTGAGAAGGCCGCGCTGAACCTGAAGTCGCGAACGCTGGGCCATACCCGGCAGGAGTTCGACTACCCGATCCCGGTGCAGGATGCGCGCGACCTGCTGGCGCTGTGCGTCGGTGGCCTGATCGACAAGCGCCGGCATCTGGTCGCGTACGCCGGCCTGACCTGGGAAGTGGACGAGTTCCTCGGCGACAACGCTGGCCTGGTGGTCGCTGAAGTCGAACTCGACAGCGCTGACCAGGCCATCGACCTGCCGGACTGGGTCGGCGCCGAGGTCACCGACGACGCGCGCTACTACAACGTGGCGCTGGCCAACAATCCCTATTCACAGTGGTGAAATCCTGAAGCGGGGCGCACGGAATAGCGACTTGATTCCCTCCGTCCCCCTTTTTTCGGCGCGAGCAGGCCACATGTCGCAGGGATGAGAATCGACATCTACTCCGACGTGGTCTGCCCCTGGTGCTGGATCGGCAAGCATCGCTTCCAGCAGGGTGTGCAGTTGCTGGGCGCCGACGCGCCCGAACTCGAGATCCACTGGCAGCCGTTCCAGCTCGATCCGGATGCGGACGCCACCCCGGTGCCGCTGCGCGAGGCCTATGTGCGCAAGTTCGGCGGTGCCGAGCGCACCGAGCAGATTCTTGGCCAGACCCAGACCACCGCGCGGGCCGAGGGCCTGCCGATGGACTTCAGCCAGGGCCAGGTGCGGGTAACCACGCTGCCGGCGCATCGCCTGCTGTGGCTGGCGGGCCAGCACGGCGTGCAGGAGGCGGTCGGCGAGGCGCTGTTCCGCGCCCACTTCGAGCATGGACAGAATCTGGCCGACCCGGCAGTGCTGGTCGAGGCTGGCGCTGCGGGTGGCCTGGCTGCAGACGAGATCCAGCAGATGCTGGCCGGCGATCGTGGCCTGGCCGAAGTGGAAGCGGGCCTGGCGCAGGCCCATGCGCTGGGTATCTCCACGGTGCCCACCTTCGTCATCGACGGTCGCTGGGCTGTATCCGGCGCCCAGCCGCCGGAAGCCTTCGCCAACGCGCTGCGCCAGATTGCCGCCGAGCAGGCGGCAGGGCAGGGCGCGCAGGGTGCCCCGGATGGCAGCGACGACGCCTGCGGCGCGGACGGCTGCAAGGTCTGACCGGACCGCAACAGGGGACGGGGGGGATCAAGTCGTATTCGGCACCAGTGGGCCGATTGCGCGTTAATCCCCTCCGTCCCCTTTTTTGACCACTGCGCCTGTTGGCCGGTTCTGCGACAATGCGGCACTGCGCCATGCGGGCGCCCGTTGTGGAGATCGACCATGCTGCTGATCGGCGTTGCCGGTACTGAACTGACCGCCCAGGAACGTGACTGGCTGCAGCACGATGCTGTGGCCGGGGTGGTGCTGTTCAAGCGCAACTTCGCTTCGCGGCAGCAGGTGACCGAACTGTCGGCGGCGATCCGCGCTGCCGCTCCGCGTCCGCAGTTGATCTGCGTGGACCAGGAAGGGGGGCGCGTGCAGCGCTTCCGCGAGGGCTTCAGCGAGCTGCCGCCGCTGCAGGACATTGGTGTCCAGTACGCCAGGGATCCCGACGCTGCGCTGGCACTTGCCGAGCAGCACGCCTGGCTGATGGCCAGTGAAGTGCGTGCCAGCGGTGTGGACCTGAGCTTCGCGCCGGTGGTCGACCTTGGCCGTGGCAATCGCGCCATCGGCAACCGTGCCTTCAGTGCAGACCCGCAGGTCGTGGCCGCGTTCACCGCCGCCTATGTGCGTGGCATGCACGCGGTCGGCATGGCCGCGACCCTCAAGCATTTCCCCGGCCATGGCACCGTGCTGGAAGACACCCATGTGGATACCGCGATCGATCCGCGCGCGCTGGACGAACTGCGCGCACAGGATCTGGTCCCGTTCGCGGCCGGTATCGCCGCCGGCGCCGATGCGGTGATGATGGCGCACGTGATCTATCCGCAGGTTGCGCCGGAACCGGCTGGCTACTCGCCGCGCTGGATCCAGCAGATCCTGCGTGACGAACTCGGCTTCCGCGGCGTGGTGTTCTCCGATGACATCGGCATGGCCGCCTCGCACAGCGCCGGTGGCGTGCCGGCGCGCGTGCACGCGCACCTGGATGCCGGCTGCGACGTGGTGCTGGTCTGCCACCCGGAACTGGTCGATGAAGCCCTGCACGCGGTGCAGGGACGCTCCCTCAATACCGCTGCGCTGCTGGGCCTGCTCGGCCGCGGCGCACTTGGCTGGGATGGCCTGCTGGCCGATGCCCGCCATGGCGACACCCAATCCCGTCTGCTTCAAACCCTTGGAAGAACCGTCTGATGCCGAACCTCACCATTTCCCAGGCCCTGGCCCAAGCCGACCTGCTGGTCGATCGTCCCACCATCGACAAGGCCATTGCCGGCATCGCCGACGCCATCGCGCGCGATTACCAGGGCGAGGTGCCGCTGTTCCTGTCGATCATGCATGGTGCGCTGCCGTTCGCAGGCCAGCTGGCACTGGAACTGGGCGCGCGCGGCCAGGACGTGCAGTTCGATTACCTGCACGCCACCCGTTACCGTGGCGAGACCACCGGCGGCGACCTGGTGTGGAAGCACAAGCCGGCCACCGCGCTGTTCGGCCGTCGCGTGCTGCTGGTCGATGACATCCTCGACGAGGGTTACACCCTGCAGGGCGTGCGCACCTGGTGCCTGGAGCAGGGCGCGACCGACGTGCGCATTGCCGCGATGACCGTGAAGAAGCACGACCGCGCGCTGCCGGACGTCACCGCCGACTACGCCGGCATCGAACTGCCGGATCGCTACGTGTTCGGTTTCGGCATGGACGTCAACGAAACCCTGCGCTGCGTGCCGGCCATCTACGCGATGAAGGAATAACAACGCGGCCGCCTTGCGGCCTGCGTTTCCTGCCGCCGGCATCTTCGGGTGCCGGCGTTCTTTTTTCTCTGGAGTGCTTTTCATGCAACAGATCGCCCTGGCCGTGATTGGCGGCACCGGTGTCTACAATCTGGCCAAGCTTGACGACGTGCAGACCCACGAAGTCTCGACCCGTTTCGGACAGCCGTCCGGCCCGGTGCGGGTCGGGACATTGCTCGGTCATCGCGTGGCTTTCCTGGCGCGACACGGTGAAGGTCATTCGCTGCCGCCGCACAAGATCAACTACCGCGCCAACCTGGCCGCGCTGCAGCAGATCGGCGCGCAACGGGTATTGGCACTGAATACCGTGGGTGGCATCGGTGACGACTTCGGACCGCGTGTACTGGCCTGTCCGGATCAGGTAATCGATTACACCTGGGGCCGGATCAGCACGATCTGCGAGGAAGAGGGCACCGACGTGGTGCACGTCGACTTTGGCCATCCGTACACGCCGATGCTGCGCAGCAAGATCCTGGCGGCAGCGAAGGTAACCGGTGTGAAGGTCCACGACGGCGGTTGCTATGGCGCAACGCAGGGCCCGCGACTGGAAACCATCGCTGAAATCGCGCGCATGCGCCGCGATGGCTGCGACCTGGTGGGCATGACCGGCATGCCCGAAGCGGCGCTGGCACGCGAGCTGGGGCTGGATTATGCCTGCCTGGCGATCGTTGCCAATTGGGCCGCCGGGTGCGGTGACGGCGAGGAAATCACCATGGCCGAAGTACTGGCCAATGTGCAGGCCGCCAGCAACGGACTTCCGGAACTGGTCGGCGAATTGGCGCGGGGGTGATTGTCTTCGCGTAACAAGCTTTGCATACTCAGCTTGTGCGCGGGTTCAGCGTACACCACCCATTCATTGCATAAGGTCACGCATCACCATGCCGAACGGTACCGTCAAGTGGTTCAACGACGCCAAGGGATTTGGCTTCATCTCGCCGGAGGACGGCAGCGCCGACGTCTTCGCGCACTTCTCCGCGATCAACTCCAAGGGCTTCCGCAGTCTGCAGGAAGGCCAGAAGGTCACCTACGACGTGACCCAGGGCCCGAAGGGCGCCCAGGCCTCGAACATCGTTCCGGCCGAGTGATCCACTCGATAGTGCGTTGAAAACCCCGCTTCGGCGGGGTTTTTTTTCGGGCCGTGAAGATGCCCTTGCTGCGGGAGCGCCTGTCCTTGCGTGCGAATGTCCCCCGGCGCTGGCCTGCGGCCATCGCCTCCTCCTTTACTTCGCACGCAAGGACAGGCGCTCCCGTTGCGGAATCGCGCGCGCGCCAACAGAGGCCATGAAAGCTGAGCGCCGCCACCACTGCCGGCTCTCCTGCGAAGTAAAGGAGGAGGCAGCCGCGCAGAGGCTGCCGGGGGACATTCGCAGGAGAGCCGGC
>NZ_JBHZOP010000189.1:0-4976 GCF_042787595.1 Stenotrophomonas sp. YIM B13575
GCCGGCCCGCGGCCGGCACCACCGGTCACACCGCTTCGTCGTCGCGCCGCTCGCTGCGGCAGGAGCGTACCCGGGTCAGTGCGTCGCCGGCTTCGCGCGCCATCCTCTCGTACTCGGCGCGGATCTCTTCCAGGCGCTCTTCGTCCAGCTCTTCCAGGTCCAGCAGTTCATTGTTGGCCTCGGCGGTGGCGCGGATCAGTTCATCCAGCTTGATCTGCATCGCCGCCGTGTCCGAGTTCTGCGTGTGCTGGATCAGGAACACCATCAGGAAGGTGATGATCGTGGTGCCGGTGTTGATCACCAGCTGCCAGGTATCGTTGAACTTGAATATCGGGCCGCTGATGCCCCACAGCACGACGATCGACACCGCAGCCAGGAAGGTCCACGGCGAGCCGGTGGCGGCCGCGGCCTTCTTGGCGATCATATTGAACAGGTTCCTTGCGCTCATCGTCATCGTTCCACTGGAATGATGACGATCATCGGCACGTGGCCGTGCAGGTGCCGTGCAGTCGAGCGTGGGCTCAGGCGCGCAGGCGCGGTGCTTCCTGGCTGCGCACCGGGCTGGCCAGGTAGACGTGCTGCCAGCAGCGTTCGACGAATTCGCGGGCCTGCGCTTCGGTCATGCGCGGCATGATCTGCAGGGCGTACTGGGTCTGGAACAGCTCATCGCGCTGCGCATTGCTGGCGCGTGGTTGGGTGATCAGTGAATCACAGGCGAACTTGATCCACGGCACATAGGTGCCGAACGAGGTGTGCGCGAGTGCGCCATCGGCGTGCTGGCGGCGCCAGTAATCCAGCTCCGCATCGACATTGATGACCGGGGGAATGGCGGGAACTTCAGCGTGCATGACGATCCAATCGGTTGAAGGTGAAAGGGAGTGGGGCCCGTTACAGTCTGGCCCGGACGGTGGTGCATGCCGCGTCAGCGCGATGTGCAGCCAGCGTGGCGATGGCGCAGCAGCTGTGCGTGTTCAACTGCACCCAGGCGTTCGGCCATGGCGGCCATCGCATTGCACAGGCGCACCAGGTCGCGGGGATGGTCGAGCAGCAGATCCTGCTGCATGTCCTGGTAGGCGCTCCAGAACGGGGCACTGCGCTGGTGCAGTGCGTATTGCTGCTGCAGTCGGTCCCAGATCACGGCCAGGGCCGGGTCGCTGGGAGGACGTACGGCATGCGCTTGCATGGTCGTCTCCAAGCCGGGGCGGGGGCCCCGGTTGCATTCCACCCTAGACGTGGCTGCGCAGCAGGATGTTAGTGGCGCGTGTTGACTACACGCAGCTGACTGCGCAGCAGTTCACGTTGAAGCGTGCAGACGCTGCCGGCACAAGGCTGTGCCGGCACTGAAGCGTTCATCAAGGCGGGCTCATCAGCCGTGGCGGATGCTCATTCACCGATGTCTTCGTTCCAGATTTCCGGATGTTGCGCAATGAAACCGCCCAGCAGGTCGACGCATTCCTGGCTGTCCAGGTCGATCACGTTGACGCCGTTTTCGCGCAGCCAGTCGATGCCGCCCTGGAAGGTGCGCGACTCGCCGACCACCACCGTGCCGATGTTGAACTGCCGCACCAGGCCCGAGCAGTACCAGCACGGAGCCAGGGTGGTGACCATGATGGTGTCCTGGTAGCGGCGCTGGCGGCCGGCCTTGCGGAAGGCGTCGGTCTCGCCATGCACGGACGGGTCGCCTTCCTGCACGCGGCGGTTGTGGCCGCAGCCGAGCAGGCGGCCGTCGTTGTGGTACAGCGCCGCGCCGATCGGCACGCCGCCTTCGGCCAGGCCCTGGCGGGCTTCGGCGATGGCGGTCTGCAGCAGGGCCTGGTAGTCGGGCGTGGTGATCATGCGGGGCTCCGGTAGGTCGTGGGGCGCCATGATACGGCCAGCGTTCCCCGCAGGGGCCCGGCGGTGCGATAATCGGGGCATGAGCGAATCCCCCTACAAATCCGGTACCACCCATTTCGGGTTCCGCGACGTTGACGCCAAGGACAAGCAGAAGCTGGTCGGCCAGGTGTTCACGTCGGTCGCGCGCAACTACGACCTGATGAACGACCTGATGAGCATGGGCGTGCACCGGGCATGGAAGCGCTACTACGTAGCCACCGCGCAGGTGAAGCCGGGTGACCGCGTGCTTGACCTGGCCGGTGGCACCGGCGATATCGCCGCGCTGCTGAAGGAGCGGGTCGGTGCCGAGGGTTCGGTGGTGCTGGGCGACATCAACGCCGGCATGCTGTCGGTCGGCCGTGACCGCCTGACCAACCGCGGCCTGGTGCTCGGCCTGGACTACGTGCAGTGCAACGCCGAAGCCCTGCCGTTCCCGGACAACAGCTTCGACCTGGTGACCATCGCCTTCGGTCTGCGCAACGTGACCGACAAGGACGCCGGCTTGCGCGAGATGTACCGCGTGCTGAAGGTGGGCGGCCAGGCCCGTGTGCTCGAGTTCTCCGAAGTCACCGCGGACTGGTTCAAGCCGATCTACGACTTCCACTCGTTCAAGATCCTGCCGAAGCTGGGCAAGCTGTTCGCCAACGATTCGGACAGCTACCAGTACCTGGCCGAGAGCATCCGCAAGCATCCGCCGCAGGAAGAGCTGAAGGCGATGATGGGGCAGGCGGGCTTCGAGCGCTGCCACTACAAGAACCTGACCGGCGGCATCGTCTCGATCCACTCCGGCTACAAGCTGTAAGCCTCGCTTTGGTGGGTGCCAACCTTGGTTGGCACATGCCCGTCGGCGAGCGCTGACAGGTCCGTGCCAACCAAGGTTGGCACCTACCAGAGGCAGGCCAAGGCGGGCCCAGGGCCCGCCCGCGAGCGATGACGCAGCAATCCGCCGTGGTAGATGCCGACCTTGGTCGGCACAGGTCCTACCGCGCGCGATGACAGATCCGTGCCAACCAAGGTTGGCACCTGCCGGGCCATCGCGGGGCCGGCCATTACCCCGCACCGCGCAACGCTTCCCGGCCGGGGGAGAGGTACCATTGGGGTTTGATCCCCGTAACGGTCCCGATTCATGCGCAATCCGCTGATGCTCCTTCCGCTGGCCGTGGCCCTGGCCGCCGGCTGCTCCCAGGAGGCGGCCGCCCCCGCCGCCGCCCCGACTGCCCAGAAGGCTCCCGCCGCCCCCGTGAACGCCGAAAACCGCAGCCACGATGAAAGCTCGTACGCCGAGCCGGACAAGGTCGTCGTCAAGGACATCGCGCTGGATCTGAAGCTGGACTTTGACCAGAAGCAGATCGGCGGCACCGCCACCTACACCCTGGAATGGAAGCAGAAGGATGCCAAGCAGCTGGTGCTGGACACCCGCGAGCTGAGCATCGCCAAGGTCGAAGCGATCGCCGCCGACGGCGCGCGCAGCCCGCTGCAGTTCGTGCTGGCCCCGGCCGACAAGGTGTTCGGCAGCAAGCTGACCATCGAAACCCCGGAACAGCCGGCCAAGGTCGAGGTGACCTACCACACCGCACCGACCGCGTCGGGCCTGCAGTGGCTGGCGCCGTCGATGACCGAGGGCAAGAAGCTGCCCTTCATGTTCAGCCAGTCGCAGGCGATCCACGCCCGTTCCTGGGTGCCGCTGCAGGACACCCCGAGCGTGCGCTTCACCTACAGCGCGCACGTGGTCTCGCGCCCGGACGTGATGGTGCTGATGAGCGCCGACAACGATCCCAAGGCCGCGCGTGACGGTGATTACACCTTCAAGATGCCGCAGCCGATTCCGTCCTACCTGCTGGCCATCGCCGCCGGCGACCTGGTGTTCGAGCCGATCTCCGGCCGCTCCGGCGTCTGGGCCGAGCCGACCATGGTCAACAAGGCCGCCAAGGAATTCGAAGACACCGAGAAGATGATCGGTGCCGCCGAAAAGCTGTACGGCGAGTACCGCTGGGGCCGCTACGACATGCTGGTGCTGCCGCCGTCGTTCCCGTTCGGCGGCATGGAAAACCCGCGCCTGACCTTCGCCACCCCGACCGTGATCGTCGGCGACAAGTCGCTGGTCTCGCTGGTCGCCCATGAACTGGCGCACAGCTGGTCGGGCAACCTGGTGACCAACGCCAGCTGGAAGGACATCTGGCTCAACGAAGGCTTCACCACCTACGTCCAGGGCCGCATCACCGAAGCCCTGTACGGCAAGGAGATGGCCGAGATGGAAAAGCAGATCGACCAGACCGATCTGCTGGCCGAAGTGAAGGACATGAGCCCGGCCGACCAGGCCCTGGCGCTGCCGCCGCTGAACGAGCGTGACCCGGACGAAGCCCTCAGCCAGGTGGCCTACGTCAAGGGTTCGTGGTTCCTGGAATTCCTGGAACAGCGTTTCGGCCGCGAGACCTTCGATCCGTTCCTGCGCGGCTGGTTCGATGACCACGCCTTCCAGAGCGCCAACACCGACCAGTTCGTCGAGTACCTGAAGAAGAATCTGCTGCCGAAGAATCCGTCGGCGGTCACCGAGGCCGAACTGAAGGCGTGGCTGGACGAGCCGGGCATTCCGTCGTTCGCGGCCAAGGCGCAGTCGCGCAACTTCAGCAGCGTGGATACCGCGCGCATCGCCTTTGCCAGTGCCGGCACCGTGCCGAGCAGCCAGGTCATTGCCGAGTGGAGTACCCAGGAGTGGGTGCGCTTCATCGACGGCCTGGGCGCCACCCAGCCGCTGGACAAGCTGGCCACGCTGGACAAGGCGTTCCACTTCACCGGCACCCCGAATGGCGAGATCGCCATGCGCTGGTACCCGCTGACCATCCGCAGCGGTTACGAGCAGGCCAATGAAGCGGCGGCTGCGTTCATCGAGCGTGTCGGTCGTCGCAAGCTGATCCTGCCGATCTACGCCGAACTGGTGAAGACCCCGAAGGGTCTGGAGCTGGCCAAGCAGGCGTTCGAGAAGGCCAAGCCGGGCTACCACCCGATCACCACCGCCTCGGTGCAGGACATGCTGGCCAAGGCTGAAGCGAAGTAAGAAAAAGCGCCGGGCACTGCCCGGCGCTTTTTTTGTAGAGTCGGGG
>NZ_JBHZOP010000190.1:0-3409 GCF_042787595.1 Stenotrophomonas sp. YIM B13575
GTGGGCTGCGCAGGGGCGTGAGCCGCATGGATGCGGCGACCGAGCCTACAGGGACGTATTCACGGCGTCCCCTGCGCAGCCCACCCGCCCGGCCAACCCACGGCTTTTGATTTACACGACCAACCAAGCCACGAGGGGCTCAGCCGTTGGCTTTCGCCTTCGCGTCCCGCGCGGCCTGCTGCTCGACCAGCGTCAGCGCCACGTTGTCACGCAGGTACGCCGGCTCGACCTTCTCCGCTGCGATGCCTTCGCCGCGTGCGAACGCCGGCACCGCCAGTGCCAGCACATCTGCTGCATGCGGCAGTGCCATCGCATCGAAGCGGCGCAGACCCGCCCCCAGCTGCGCGACCAGCGCGCCGTCAGCCGCGGCAAACCCGGTGCCAACACCGTAGAAGGACGTGCCTTCCGGCAACGACACCGCCGTTGGCACGCACACGCGCTCGGCGTCACGGGCCACCGGCAGTCCATCCACGCGCTCGAAACGTGCCACGTACAACTCGCCCATCCGCGCATCGATCGCCGACAGGATCTGCTTCTCTTCCATCGGCGCGCGCAGTGCCAGCACCTGCAGCGTCGACACCGGCAGCAACGGGCGATCCAGCGCCAGCGCGATGCCCTGTGCCAAGGCGATCGCCAGGCGCACACCGGTGAACGCACCGGGACCGCGACTGAGTGCGATGCCGTCCAGCTGGCGGCGGCTGATGCCGGCCTCGGCCAGCAGCTCCTCCGCCCACGGCAGGCTCAGTTCGGCATGCCGGCGGGGGGCGATCTCGAAGCGCTCCAGTACCTGCCCATCAACATGCAGGGCTACGGAACAGGCTTCGGTGGCGGTTTCAAAGGCGAGCAGTTTCATCGGATCGGGTCAGAACAGGGGGAACGTGGCACCGGGGGCCGGCTCCGGGCCCGCCACGGCGGCGGTCGGGGCCGCGGCATCTGCCACGGGGCCCCATTGTGGCGCAAAGAAGGCCTGCACATCGGCCAGTGCCCGGGTTCGCCGGAACGGCGGCAGCGACTGCAGGAAGACCTTGCCATAGCCACGGTTGAGCAGGCGCGGGTCGCACAGCACCAGCACGCCGCGGTCGGTCTCGCTGCGGATCAGCCGGCCAACGCCCTGCTTCAGGGCAATGACCGCCTGCGGCAATTGCTCGTCGCGGAACGGATTGCCGCCCTGGGTACGGATTGCCTCCAGCCGCGCTTCATACACCGGATCGTCGGGCGTGGCGAAGGGCAGCTTGTCGATCACCACCACGCTCAAGGCCTCGCCGACCACATCCACGCCCTCGCGGAAGCTGGCCGAGCCCAGCAGCACGCCATTGCCGGATTCACGGAAACGCTGCAGCAGGGTCGCGCGCGGCGCTTCGCCCTGCACGAACAGCGGCCAGGGGCCATCACGCAACGCCTCGGCCGCCTCGCGCAGCGCACGATGCGAAGCGAACAACAGGAACGCCCTGCCCTGCGACGCCTGCAGCACCGGGCGCAGCACCTGGATCAGTGCGGTTCCGAAACCGCGCGCGGCTGGATCGGGCAAGCCTTCAGGCAAATAGCACAGTGCCTGCTCGGGCCAGTTGAACGGGCTGGGCTGCACCAGCGTCTGCGGATCGTCCAGGCCCAGGCGCGTGGCGATGTGCTCGAAGCCGCCGCCAACGGTCAGCGTGGCCGAGGTGAAAATCCATGCAGCGTGACTGCGTTCGCGATGTTCGCGCAGCGGCGCGGACACATCCATCGGCGTGCGCTGGCAGCGGAAACCGCGCGGGGTCAGCTCGTACCAGAGCACGTCGCCGGCGGCGGCGGTCGTTTCGCTGGGATCGGCATCGAAGTCGAGTGCGGGCTCTTCATCGCCGAGCCAACGGCCCAGCCGCGAGATCGCCTCACGCGCACGCGCATGGCAGGCATCCAGGCCAGCAGCGGCTTCGCGCAACGGTTGCAGTGCCTGCTCCAGCACCACCAGGCTGGACATCACCGCATCGAAACCCTCGCGCACCTGCGGCATTGCCAACGCCCGCCACTGCGTACCGCGCGCGGGCAAGCCCTCCATCGCAGCACGCAACGCAGATAACGCCTGCTGCAGATGATCGACCGGTTCCTGCAATGCCGACTGCGCGCCACCCACGCCGCGCGCTTCAGCCAGACAGTCACGGCCCAGCTCCTGCCAGGGGCGCATGCCGAAGCCCTCGCCGAAGAACTGCGCGGCCAGCTCGGGCAACTGATGGGCCTCGTCGATGACGAAGGCCTGCGCACCGGGCAGCAGCTCGCCGAAGCCCTCCTGCTTCAGCGCCAGATCGGCGAGCAGCAGGTGGTGGTTGACCACGACCAGGTCGGCGGCCTGAGCACGCTGGCGGGCACGCACGACGAAGCAGTCATCCCAGAAGGGACACTCGTTGCCCAGACAGTTGTCGACGGTGGAGGTGACCATCGGCAGCAGCGGCGAGTCATCGGCCAGGCCATCGAGTTCAGCGATATCGCCCGAATCCGAGCGGCCGGACCAGGCCAGGATGCGCTGGAACTGTGCCGCCTGTTCGGGGCTGGAGAATCGCGGCTCACCGCGTGCCTGCTGCAGGCGATAACGGCACAGGTAGTTGCTGCGTCCCTTCAGCAATGCGCTGCGCAGGCCGACGCCCAGCGCCTGGCGCACGCGCGGCAGGTCACGGTGGTAGAGCTGGTCCTGCAGCGCGCGGGTACCGGTGGAAATGATGGTGCGCATTCCGGACAGCAGCACCGGCACCAGATAGGCAAAGGTCTTGCCGGTGCCGGTACCGGCTTCGGCGAGCAGCAGGTCGCGCTGCTGCATGGACGCGGCAATGGCCTCGGTCAGGCGCAGCTGCGCAGGACGCGGGACGAATGCATCCAGATGGGAGGCGAGCGCGCCGCCTTCGTTGAGGGCTTCGCGGCTGGCATGGACAAGGTCGGACATCAGGCAGAAAGGATACCCGGCCGGGCGCTGCCCGGCACCCGTTTCAAGCCAGAGCACAGGCAACAACAACAGCAACAGCTTGCGTTCATGACTCTGGGTTGCTGTTGCGGTGGATGGGGTGGGCAGGGCAGCCAGGACACGCCGTAAACCCGTCCTTGGGGGCTCGATGGCGCCATCCATGGCGCCAACGGTCCTGCCTACCCTGCCCGCCCCACCCTGGACAGTTTCCCGGTGACGGAATGCAAAGGCAGAGCAGAAGCGGTTGGTGTAACGGGGAAAGTAGAAGGGGTCGGAGCCGTTTTCCTTTGGAAAACGGTTCCGACCCCTCAACGAGTGCGCGTAGCGCGCGACCCGCTTTTTGTTTTTGATTTTGTTCTTGCCTGCGGCCCGCGCGGTGTGAGGCAGGCCGGGTGGGTGGGGCGTGCAGGACCGTTGGCGCCATGGATGGCGCCATCGAGCCCCCAAGGACGGGTTTACGGCGTGTCCTGCACGCCCCAC
>NZ_JBHZOP010000191.1:0-16519 GCF_042787595.1 Stenotrophomonas sp. YIM B13575
AAGATGGTTGTCACCCTGATCAACCCGGTCGCCATGGACGCCGGCCTGCGCTTCGCGATCCGCGAAGGTGGCCGTACCGTCGGTGCTGGCGTGGTTGCCACCATCCTCGAGTAAGCCTGCATGCCGGCGGTCGCATAGCGCTGCCGGTCTGGCGAGTGGCGGGCCGGGAACCTCGGTCCGCCTTCGCCGTCTAAGGGAAGGCAAGTTTTCTACGTACGCCAGTAGCTCAATTGGCAGAGCAGCGGTCTCCAAAACCGCAGGTTGGGGGTTCGAGTCCCTCCTGGCGTGCCATCTGCCCACCTTACCCAGCGGCCCTGCCGCTAAAGCAGACACAGCCTGATGAATAGCAAGATCGAACATTCCAAGGACACCTCCGCGCAAGGCGGGGATATCGTCAAGTACGTCCTCGCATCGTTGCTGGTGCTGGCAGGTCTGTTCGTCTGGTTCTGGTTCTCCGCCGATTCCGGTCGCGCTGCCCAGCTGGGCTCGTGGGCGGGTCAGCTGCGTGCGTTGGCGGTCGTGGTCGGCCTGGTTGGCGGTATCGGCGTGTTCATGCTGACCGGCAAGGGGCGCGACACCCGCGAATTCCTCTCCGAGTCGCGTTTCGAACTGCGTAAAGTGGTTTGGCCGACCCGCCAGGAAGCCATTCGCATGACCTGGGTGGTGATTGTCGTGGTCCTGATCCTCAGCTTGCTGCTGGGCGGGTTCGACTTCTTCATCCAGAAACTGACTCAGTGGTTCCTGAGCCGCTAAGGAGAAATGCATGAAGCGTTGGTACGTCGTTCACGCCTATTCGGGCTTCGAGAAGTCGGTGGCGCAGGCTCTGCGCGATCGCATCGTCCGTGACGGCATGGAAGAGCGCTTCGGCGACGTCCTGGTTCCGACCGAGGAAGTGATCGAAATGCGCGCCGGCCAGAAGCGCCGTTCCGAGCGCAAGTTCTTCCCGGGTTACGTGCTGGTCCAGATCGAGACCCACGAAGAAGCGGGCATTCCGCGCATCGACAACGAAAGCTGGCATCTGGTCAAGGAAACCCCGCGCGTCATGGGCTTCATCGGTGGAACCGCTGATCGTCCGTTGCCGATCGCTGATTCCGAGGCCGAGGCGATCCTGAACCGTGTCCAGGAAGGCGTCGAGAAGCCGCGTCCGAAGGTGCTGTTCGAGCCGGGCCAGATGGTCCGCGTCACCGAAGGTCCGTTCAACGACTTCAATGGTGTCGTCGAAGAGGTCAACTACGAGAAGAGCCGTCTGCGCGTCTCCGTGTTGATCTTCGGTCGCGCTACCCCGGTCGAGCTCGAGTTCGGCCAGGTCGAAAAGGCCGTCTGATCTGAATTCACCTGCCGCTTCAGGCATGTGAAGAAAAAACCTGATATGCTGCGCGGCTCCCGTTGGGAAGCTGGCGGGACGAGGCCACCGAAAGGTGGCCTTCGGCATGATTTCAAAACGCGATGCCGGGACGCGTGATTCCCGGTCCGATGGGGAGCCTGTTGTCGCAAGGCGCTAGCACCCGGAGAGTACTCACATGGCAAAGAAAGTTGTCGGTTATATCAAGCTGCAGGTGAAGGCCGGTCAGGCCAACCCCTCGCCGCCGGTCGGTCCTGCGCTGGGTCAGCGCGGCCTGAACATCATGGAATTCTGCAAGGCCTTCAATGCCGCCACGCAGAAGCTCGAGCCGGGTCTGCCGGTTCCGGTGATCATCACGGCCTATTCGGACCGTACGTTCACCTTCATCACCAAGAGCACCCCGGCCACCACCCTGCTGAAGAAGGCCGCTGGCATCTCGTCGGGCTCCAAGCGCCCGAACACCGAGAAGGTCGGCAAGGTCACCCGTAAGCAGCTGGAAGAGATCGCCAAGGCGAAGGAACCGGATCTGACTGCCGCCGACCTGGACGCCGCCGTGCGTACCATCGCTGGCTCTGCCCGTTCCATGGGCCTCGTGGTGGAGGGTTAATCAGATGGCACAGAACAAGCGCGAAAAGGCCATCAAGGCCGCCGTTGTCCCGGGTAAGGCGTATGCCTTCGAGGACGCAATCAACATCCTGAAGACCGCCACCAAGGCCAAGTTCGTCGAGTCGATCGACGTTGCTGTGCGCCTGGGCGTCGACGCGAAGAAGTCCGACCAGCAGGTCCGTGGCTCCACCGTGCTGCCGGCAGGTACCGGCAAGTCGGTCCGCGTCGCTGTCTTCGCTCCGGCCGGTGCCAAGGCTGATGAAGCCCTGGCCGCTGGTGCCGAAGCCGTCGGTATGGACGACCTGGCCGAGAAGATGCAGGCCGGCGATCTGAACTACGACGTCGTGATCGCGACCCCGGACGCAATGCGCGTCGTCGGCAAGCTGGGTACCGTGCTGGGCCCGCGCGGCCTGATGCCGAACCCGAAGGTCGGCACCGTCTCCCCGAACCCGGGTGAGGCTGTGAAGAATGCCAAGTCGGGTCAGGTGCGTTACCGCACCGACAAGGCCGGCATCATCCACTGCACCATCGGCAAGGCCGACTTCGCCGAAGACGCGCTGAAGTCGAACCTGACCGCGCTGCTGCTGGACCTGATCAAGGCCAAGCCGGCCACCTCGAAGGGCCTGTACCTGCAGAAGGTGTCGGTCAGCTCGACGATGGGCCCGGGCGTCACCGTCGACCAGTCGTCGCTGAGCCTGAAGTAATCGTTTCAAGCGATCGCGGGTCCCTCGGGTCCCGCGGCCGTGACATTTGAAGGCATCGCCGGCAACCCATCGCCGGTGGTAGCCGTCAAAGACCGCAGGTGCGGTCGTGGTATGCCGGCGACGGGCAAGGAAGCTCGATTTGGCAGGGAGTCGCCGCCGGAGCAGCCACGAACGCTTAATCGATTCCCCGGAATCACCCTGCGTAGATGGTGCCCTTCTGGAGTTTTTCTGGTTCACGCACGTCTGGGGTTACCCAGGTTGGCCCACTCCAGGTCTAGAACGGCCCACCCCCCGGAACATCATTCCGATGTTCCCGGCGTCCAGGACGGATGCCGCACAGGACCGCACACGGCAGGAGCCGTAAGCGGAGTTCAATCGGAGGAGTGCAATGGCTCTCAATCTGTCCCAGAAGCAAGAAGTAGTCGCGGAGCTGGCAGACATCGCCGCCAAGGCCCACTCCTTGATCGCAGCCGAATACGCTGGCACCACGGTCGCCCAGATGACCGCGATGCGCAAGCAGGCTCGTGAAACCGGCGTTTTCTTGAAAGTTGTCAAGAACACCCTGGCGTCGCGTGCTGTTGAAGGCACCGAGTTCGCAGTCGCACAGGACCAGATGGTTGGTCCGCTGCTGTACGCGTTCTCGCTCGAGGAGCCCGGTGCTGCCGGTCGCCTGATCAAGGAAGCCGCCAAGGGCAACGACAAGCTGAAGGCCAAGGTCGTCGCAATCGGTGGTGAAGTGTTCCCGGCAAGCCACGTCGACGTGTTGGCCTCGCTGCCGACCCGCGACCAGGCCCTGGCAATGCTGGCACGCGTCCTGACCGAGCCGGTCACGATGTTCGCCCGCGCCATCAAGGCAATCGGCGACAAGCAGAATGGTGGCGACGTCGCCGCCGACGCTGCTGAACCGGCCGCCGAGACCGCCTGAGTTTCGACTAATCGTGGTTCCTGACGGAACCTCAATCCAGAAAAACATCCAAAGGTAATTATCATGTCCCTTACCAACGAACAGATCGTCGACGCCATCGCCGAGAAGTCCCTGATGGAAGTGATGGAGCTGGTCAAGGCCATCGAAGAGAAGTTCGGCGTCTCCGCTGCTGCTCCGGTCGCCGCTGCTGTGGCTGGCCCGGCTGCCGTCGTTGAAGAGCAGACCGAATTCGTCGTCACCCTGAAGACCGCTGGCGACAAGAAGGTCGAAGTCATCAAGGCCGTCCGCGCCATCACCGGCCTGGGCCTGAAGGAAGCGAAGGACCTGGCCGAAGCCGGCGGCGTCCTGAAGGACAACGCTTCGAAGGACGAAGCCGAGAAGATGAAGAAGGACCTGGAAGCTGCTGGCGCGACTGTCGAAGTCAAGTAAGCACTTCCTTTGCGTCGCCATCGAAATCCGGCGATGCAGCCAAGGCTGGGGGCGTAAGCCCCCGGCCTTTGGTCGTTGTTGCGGTGTTGTAGATCCGCGCCATGCGTGGATGTGAAAAGCGGCAAAAAGCCCAACACGGGCTGCGGTCAAACCCTGGTCGGCCAGCGCAACGCGCGACGGCAGGGGAGTGGATGCAGACGAGTTGGCAGTTGGAAGTAGCGGGAGAAGGCGTGCTGGTGCCGGCAATACCAGCGACTTCCAACTGACAATTTCAAGTTCCCTTCGGGTCGTGGGCGCACGACTCGCACAACAAGGTGGAAGACCTCATGACGTCCTATTCGTTCACCGAAAAAAAGCGTATCCGCAAGGATTTCGGCAAGCAGCGTTCGATTCTCGAAGTGCCGTTCCTGCTCGCCATCCAGGTGGATTCCTACCGTGAATTCCTGCAGGAAAACGTCGATCCGGCCAAGCGCACGGACCACGGCCTGCACGCTGCACTGAAGTCGGTCTTCCCGATCGCCAGCTACAGCGGCAATGCTGCCCTGGAATACGTCGGCTACAAGCTGGGCGATCCGGTCTTCGACGAGCGTGAGTGCCGTCAGCGTGGCATGAGCTACGGTGCGCCGCTGCGCGTGACCGTGCGCCTGGTGATCTACGACCGCGAGTCGTCGACCAAGGCCATCAAGTACGTGAAGGAGCAGGAGGTCTACCTCGGCGAAATCCCGCTGATGACCGACAACGGCACCTTCATCGTCAACGGCACCGAGCGCGTCATCGTCTCGCAGCTGCACCGCTCGCCGGGCGTGTTCTTCGACCACGACCGTGGCAAGACCCACAGCTCGGGCAAGCTGCTGTACAGCGCCCGCATCATTCCTTACCGCGGCTCCTGGCTGGACTTCGAGTTCGACCCGAAGGACGCGCTGTTCACCCGTATCGACCGTCGCCGCAAGCTGCCGGTGTCGATCCTGCTGCGTGCGCTTGGCTACAGCAACGAAGAGATGCTGGCCGAGTTCTTCGAGATCAACACCTTCCACATCAACCCGGATGAAGGCGTCCAGCTGGAGCTGGTGCCGGAGCGCCTGCGCGGCGAAACCCTGGGCTTCGACCTCGCCGACGGCGACAAGGTCATCGTGGAAGCCGGCAAGCGCATCACCGCGCGCCACATCAAGCAGCTGGAAGCCTCGGGCATTGCCGCCCTGGCCGTGCCGGACGACTACATCGTCGGCCGCATCCTGTCGCACGACGTGGTCGATGCCTCGACCGGTGAACTGCTGGCCCAGGCCAACGACGAAATCACCGACGAGCAGCTGCAGAACTTCCGCAAGGCCGGCGTCGATGCCGTGGGCACCCTGTGGGTGAACGACCTGGATCGTGGCCCGTACCTGTCCAACACCCTGCGCATCGATCCGACCAAGACCCAGCTGGAAGCCCTGGTCGAGATCTACCGCATGATGCGTCCGGGCGAGCCGCCGACCAAGGATGCCGCGCAGAACCTGTTCCACAACCTGTTCTTCACCTTCGAGCGCTACGACCTGTCCGCCGTCGGCCGCATGAAGTTCAACCGTCGCGTGGGCCGCAAGGAAACCACCGGCGAAGCCGTGCTGTACGACCGCAAGTACTACGGCGAGCGCAACGACGAAGAGTCCAAGCGCCTGGTTGCCGCCCACGGCGACAGCTCGGACATCCTGGACGTGATCAAGGTCCTGACCGAGATCCGCAATGGTCGTGGCGTGGTCGATGACATCGATCACCTGGGCAACCGTCGCGTGCGTTCGGTCGGTGAAATGGCCGAGAACGTGTTCCGCGTGGGCCTGGTCCGCGTCGAGCGCGCGGTCAAGGAACGCCTGTCGATGGCAGAGTCGGAAGGCCTGACCCCGCAGGAGCTGATCAACGCCAAGCCGGTGGCTGCGGCGATCAAGGAATTCTTCGGCTCCTCGCAGCTGTCGCAGTTCATGGATCAGAACAACCCGCTGTCGGAAGTCACGCACAAGCGTCGCGTCTCGGCCCTGGGCCCGGGCGGCCTGACCCGTGAGCGCGCCGGCTTCGAAGTGCGCGACGTGCACCCGACCCATTACGGCCGCGTCTGCACCATCGAAACCCCGGAAGGCCCGAACATCGGCCTGATCAACTCGCTGGCCGTGTACGCCCGCACCAACCAGTACGGTTTCCTCGAGACCCCGTACCGCAAGGTCGTGGACGGCAAGGTCTTCGACGAAGTCGAGTTCCTGTCGGCCATCGAAGAAAACGAGTACGTCATCGCCCAGGCCAACGCCCTGACCGACGCCAACAGCGTGTTGACCGAGCAGTTCGTTCCCTGCCGTTACCAGGGCGAATCGCTGCTGAAGCCGCCGGCGGAAGTCCACTTCATGGACGTCTCGCCGATGCAGACCGTGTCGATCGCGGCCGCGCTGGTTCCGTTCCTGGAGCACGATGACGCCAACCGCGCACTGATGGGCGCCAACATGCAGCGTCAGGCCGTGCCGACCCTGCGTGCGCAGAAGCCGCTGGTCGGTACCGGCATCGAGCGCGCCGTGGCGCGTGACTCGGGTGTGACCGTGAACGCCCGTCGTGGTGGTGAGATCGTGCAGATCGACGCCGCCCGCATCGTGGTCAAGGTCAACGAAGCCGAGATCACCGATGCGTCCGATGCCGGCGTCGACATCTACAACCTGATCAAGTACACCCGCTCCAACCAGAACACCTGCATCAACCAGCGTCCGCTGGTGGAAGTGGGCAACGTGGTGGCGCGTGGCGACGTGCTGGCCGACGGTCCGTCCACCGACATCGGTGAACTGGCCCTGGGCCAGAACATGCTGATCGCCTTCATGCCGTGGAACGGCTACAACTTCGAAGACTCCATCCTGCTTTCCGAGCGCGTGGTGGAAGAGGATCGCTACACCACGATCCACATCGAAGAGCTGACCTGCGTTGCGCGTGACACCAAGCTGGGGCCGGAGGAAATCTCCGCCGACATCCCGAACGTCTCCGAGCAGGCGCTGAACCGCCTGGACGAGAGCGGCGTGGTGTACATCGGTGCCGAAGTCCGCGCCGGCGACATCATGGTCGGCAAGGTCACCCCGAAGGGCGAAAGCCAGCTGACCCCGGAAGAGAAGCTGCTGCGCGCGATCTTCGGTGAGAAGGCTTCGGACGTGAAGGACAGCTCGCTGCGCGTGCCGCCGGGCATGGACGGCACCGTCATCGACGTGCAGGTCTTCACCCGCGATGGCATCGAGAAGGACAAGCGCGCCCGTCAGATCGAAGAGTCTGAAATCAAGCGCGTCAAGAAGGACTTCGACGACCAGTTCCGTATCCTGGAAGCGGCCATCTACGCCCGTCTGCGTTCGCAGATCGTGGGCAAGGTGGTCAACGGCGGCGCCGGCCTGAAGAAGGGCGACGTCATCTCCGACGCCTACCTGGATGGCCTGAAGAAGGCCGACTGGTTCGTGCTGCGCATGAAGGACGAGGACGCTGCCGAAGCCATCGAACGCGCCCAGAAGCAGATCCAGGCGCACGAGAAGGAATTCGAGCGTCGCTTCGCCGACAAGCGCGGCAAGATCACCGCGGGCGACGATCTGGCTCCGGGCGTGCTGAAGATGGTCAAGGTGTTCCTGGCCGTGAAGCGCCGCATCCAGCCGGGCGACAAGATGGCAGGCCGCCACGGCAACAAGGGTGTGGTGTCCAACGTGGTGCCGGTCGAGGACATGCCGTACATGGCCTCGGGCGAAACCGTGGACATCGTGCTGAACCCGCTGGGCGTGCCGTCGCGTATGAACATCGGGCAGATCCTGGAAGTGCACCTGGGCTGGGCCGCCAAGGGTCTGGGTCGCAAGATCCAGGCGATGCTGGAAGCCCAGGCGGCGGTCGCCGACCTGCGCAAGTTCCTGGACGACATCTACAACCACGATGACACCAACGTGGCCAACCGTGTCGACCTGTCGCAGTTCAGCGACGAGGAGCTGCTGCGCCTGGCCCGCAACCTGTTCGACGGCGTGCCGATGGCAACGCCGGTGTTCGACGGTGCCACCGAAGCGGAAATCAAGCGCATGCTGGAACTGGCCGACCTGCCGAGCAGTGGCCAGACCCAGCTGTATGACGGCCGCACCGGTGAAGCCTTCGATCGCCACACCACCGTTGGCTACATGCACTACCTGAAGCTGAACCACCTGGTCGACGACAAGATGCACGCCCGTTCGACCGGTCCGTACTCGCTCGTCACCCAGCAGCCGCTGGGCGGCAAGGCGCAGTTCGGTGGCCAGCGCTTCGGTGAAATGGAAGTCTGGGCGCTGGAAGCCTACGGCGCGGCCTACACCCTGCAGGAAATGCTGACGGTGAAGTCCGATGACGTGCAGGGCCGCAACCAGATGTACAAGAACATCGTCGACGGTGAGCACGAGATGGTCGCGGGCATGCCGGAATCCTTCAACGTCCTGGTGAAGGAAATCCGCTCGCTGGCCATCAACATGGAACTGGAAGACAACTGATCCATGCCGGCGCGGCGGTCAACGCCGCCGCGCCGCTGGCAGTCAACTGAAAGCCCATCGACACAGCATTCCTCCTTCTGGAGAACACCATGAAAGACCTGCTCAACCTCTTCAACCAGCAGCGCCAGACGCTGGACTTCGACGCGATCAAGATCGCGCTGGCTTCGCCGGACCTGATCCGTTCGTGGTCCTTCGGCGAAGTGAAGAAGCCGGAAACCATCAACTACCGTACCTTCAAGCCGGAACGTGACGGCCTGTTCTGCGCCGCCATCTTCGGACCGGTCAAGGACTACGAGTGCCTGTGCGGCAAGTACAAGCGCATGAAGCACCGCGGCGTGGTCTGCGAGAAGTGCGGCACCGAAGTGACCCTGGCCAAGGTGCGTCGTGAGCGCATGGGCCACATCGACCTGGCCTCGCCGGTCGCGCACATCTGGTTCCTGAAGTCGCTGCCGTCGCGCATCGGCCTGATGCTGGACATGACCCTGCGCGATATCGAGCGCGTGCTGTACTTCGAAGCCTACGTGGTGACCGAGCCGGGCCTGACCGCCCTGGAGCGCCGCCAGCTGCTGACCGAAGAACAGTACCTGCAGGCACGCCAGGAGCACGGTGACGACTTCGACGCCGCCATGGGCGCCGAGGCCGTGTACGAACTGCTGCGCACCATCGACCTGCAGTCGGAAATGACCCGCCTGCGCGAAGAAATCGCCAGCACCGGTTCGGAAACCAAGCTGAAGCGCCTCACCAAGCGCATCAAGCTGATCGAGGCCTTCCTGGAATCGGGCAACCGTCCGGAGTGGATGGTCATGACCGTGCTGCCGGTGCTGCCGCCGGACCTGCGTCCGCTGGTTCCGCTGGATGGTGGCCGCTTCGCGACCTCCGACCTGAACGACCTGTACCGCCGCGTCATCAACCGCAACAACCGCCTGCGCCGCCTGCTCGAACTGAGCGCGCCGGACATCATCGTGCGCAATGAAAAGCGCATGCTGCAGGAATCGGTCGATGCGCTGCTGGACAACGGCCGTCGCGGCCGTGCCATCACCGGCACCAACAAGCGCCCGCTGAAGTCGCTGGCCGACATGATCAAGGGCAAGCAGGGTCGCTTCCGTCAGAACCTGCTCGGCAAGCGCGTCGACTACTCGGGCCGTTCGGTCATCGTGGTCGGTCCGTACCTGCGCCTGCACCAGTGCGGCCTGCCGAAGAAGATGGCACTCGAACTGTTCAAGCCGTTCGTGTTCGCCAAGCTGCAGCGTCGTGGCCTGGCCACCACCATCAAGGCCGCCAAGAAGCTGGTCGAGCGCGAAGAAGCCGAAGTCTGGGACATCCTGGAAGAGGTCATTCGCGAGCATCCGGTGATGCTGAACCGTGCGCCGACCCTGCACCGTCTGGGCATCCAGGCCTTCGAGCCGGTCCTGATCGAAGGCAAGGCCATCCAGCTGCACCCGCTGGTCTGCACCGCGTTCAACGCCGACTTCGACGGTGACCAGATGGCCGTCCACGTGCCGCTCTCGCTGGAAGCCCAGCTGGAAGCGCGTGCGCTGATGATGTCCACCAACAACATCCTGTCGCCGGCCAACGGCGAGCCGATCATCGTGCCGTCGCAGGACGTCGTGCTGGGTCTGTACTACATGACCCGCTCGCTGGAAAACAAGAAGGGCGAGGGCATGGCCTTCGCCAACATCGCCGAAGTCAAGCGCGCCTACGACAACCGCGTGGTGGAACTGCACGCGCGCGTCAAGGTCCGCATCACCGAGGTGGTGACCGACGAGGAAGGCAACAAGCAGAGCAAGTCGTCGATCGTGGAGACCACGATCGGTCGCGCCCTGCTGGCTGAAATCCTGCCGGAAGGCCTGCCGTTCGCGCTGGCCAACACCGAGCTGACCAAGAAGAACATCAGCCGCCTGATCAACTCCAGCTACCGCCAGCTGGGCCTGAAGGACACGGTCGTGTTCGCCGACAAGCTGATGTACACCGGCTTCGCCTACGCGACCCGTGCCGGCGTCTCGATCGGCATCGACGACATGCTGATCCCCGACGAGAAGAAGGGCATCCTCACCGAGGCTGAAGCCGAAGTGCTGGAAATCCAGGAGCAGTACCAGTCGGGCCTGGTCACCGCCGGCGAGCGCTACAACAAGGTGGTCGACATCTGGTCGCGCACCAATGAGCGCATCGCCAAGGCGATGATGGACACCATCGGTACCGAGAAGGTCATCAATGCCAAGGGCGAGACCATCGACCAGAAGTCGATGAACTCCCTGTACATCATGGCCGACTCCGGTGCGCGAGGCAGCCAGGCGCAGATCCGTCAGCTGGCCGGCATGCGTGGCCTGATGGCCCGTCCCGATGGCTCGATCATCGAGACGCCCATCAAGGCGAACTTCCGCGAAGGCCTGAACGTGCAGGAGTACTTCAACTCCACCCACGGTGCCCGTAAGGGTCTGGCCGATACCGCGCTGAAGACCGCGAACTCGGGTTACCTGACCCGTCGTCTGGTCGACGTGGCGCAGGACGTGGTGATCACCGAGGTGGATTGCGGTACCACCGAAGGCCTGATCATGACCCCGATCGTTGAAGGCGGCGACGTGGTCGAACCGTTGAAGGATCGCGTGCTGGGTCGCGTGGTTGCCGAGGACGTGTTCCTGCCGGGCAACGACGAAGATCCGATCGTCACCCGCAACACCCTGCTCGACGAAGCCTGGGTCGCCAAGCTTGAAGAGGCCAGCGTGCAGACCATCAAGGTCCGCTCGACGATCTCCTGCGAATCGGCCTTCGGTGTCTGCAGCCGCTGCTACGGCCGCGATCTGGCCCGTGGCCACCTGGTCAACATCGGTGAAGCGGTCGGCGTCATCGCCGCCCAGTCCATCGGTGAGCCGGGTACCCAGCTGACGATGCGTACGTTCCACATCGGTGGTGCGGCATCGCGAGCTGCTGCGGTCGACAACATCACCGTCAAGACCACCGGCTCGGTCAAGTTCAGCAACCTCAAGTCGGTGGCCCATGCCAATGGCTCGCTGGTCGCCGTGTCGCGCTCGGGCGAAATGTCGGTGCTCGATGCGCACGGCCGTGAGCGTGAGCGTTACAAGCTGCCGTACGGCGCAACCATCACCTCCAAGGATGGTGATGCGGTCAAGGCTGGCCAGACCGTGGCCAACTGGGATCCGCATAACCACCCGATCGTTTCGGAAGTGGCTGGTTTCATCCGCTTCATCGACTTCGTCGACGGCATCACCGTCATCGAGAAGACCGATGAGCTGACCGGCCTGGCATCGCGCGAAATCACCGACCCGAAGCGCCGCGGCGCCCAGGCGAAGGATCTGCGCCCGATCGTCCGCATCGTCGATGGCAAGGGCAACGACCTGTCGATTCCGGGCACCGACCTGCCGGCGCAGTACCTGCTGCCGCCGCGCTCGATCGTCAACCTGCAGGACGGCGCTGCCGTCGGCGTGGGTGACGTGGTTGCCAAGATCCCGCAGGAAGCGTCCAAGACCCGCGACATCACCGGTGGTCTGCCGCGCGTGGCCGATCTGTTCGAAGCGCGCAAGCCGAAGGATCCGGCGGTGCTGGCCGAGCGTTCGGGCATCATCAGCTTCGGCAAGGACACCAAGGGCAAGCAGCGCCTGATCATCAAGGACACCGATGGTTCGGAGCACGAAGAGCTGATTCCGAAGTACCGTCAGGTCATCGTGTTCGAAGGTGAGCACGTGACCAAGGGCGAAACCATCGTCGACGGCGAGCCGAGCCCGCAGGACATCCTGCGTCTGCTGGGTGTCGAGCCGCTGGCCGCCTACCTGGTCAAGGAAATCCAGGACGTGTACCGCCTGCAGGGCGTGAAGATCAACGACAAGCACATCGAGGTGATCACCCGCCAGATGCTGCGCAAGGTCGAGATCACCGATCAGGGCAGCAGCAAGTTCCTGAACGGTGAACAGGTCGAGCGTCAGCGTGTCATCGAGGAAAATGCACGCCTGACCACCCGCAATGAGCTGATCGCTCGTTTCGATCCGGTCCTGCTGGGCATCACCAAGGCCTCGCTGGCAACCGAATCGTTCATCTCGGCGGCCTCCTTCCAGGAGACCACCCGCGTGCTGACCGAGGCTGCCGTCCGCGGCACCAAGGACAACCTGCGCGGCCTGAAGGAGAACGTGATCGTCGGCCGTCTGATTCCAGCCGGTACCGGTCTGTCCTACCACGCCAACCGCCGTCGCAACGCGAGCGGGCTGACCGACTCGGAAATGCAGACCCTCGCCGGTACCCCGGCAGCTGCAGCCCCGGTGGCCGTGGCAGCACCGGAAGTGGTGGTGGAATCGACCGACGCCGAGCAGGCCGAGGATTGATCGGCGGGTCCGGCTCCGGCCGGACCTCGATCGGGCAGGGGACGGCCATCGGTCGGTCCCTGCCGTACGGTCCGGCCTCGTGCCGGACAAGCATCACGCAGCACCGGTTCCGGCCGGATCTGCACTCGAGGGCCCAGGCCGCTGGTCTGTTGGCTTTCGATGAGGTAGGATGCCGCCCGGCCCAGCGATGGGTCGGACGACAACCTGAACGGGGGGCATGGAGAAGGCTCCCCTGTAACGGCCCGGGATCAGGGCTGGCTTGGTGTGTGCGCATTTGACCGCGTTTTCGCCAGGTTGCTACAATCGTCTGTCTCAGCAGGCCGGTTTTTCGCCTGCTCGCACATATCCGCATTCATGGCCGGTTTTTTTCGGCCTCTCTCAGAAGAACATACTGATGGCGACGATCAATCAGCTTGTCCGCAAGCCGCGGCAGGCAACCACTTATAAGAGCGCCTCGCCGGCTCTCGAAAAGTGCCCCCAGCGCCGTGGCGTCTGCACGCGCGTTTACACCACTACTCCGAAGAAGCCGAACTCGGCGCTTCGCAAGGTTGCCAAGGTTCGCCTGACCAACCAGGAAGAAGTGATTTCCTACATCGGCGGTGAAGGCCACAACCTGCAGGAGCACTCCGTGGTCCTGATCCGTGGCGGTCGCGTCAAGGATCTGCCGGGTGTGCGTTACCACACCGTTCGTGGTTCGCTCGACGCCTCCGGCGTTGCCAAGCGTCGCCAGGGCCGTTCCAAGTACGGCGCCAAGCGTCCGAAGAGCTAAGGGAAAGCACACATGTCTCGTAAAGGTAATACGCCGCAGCGCGCAGTCCTGCCGGATCCGAAGCACGGAAGCGAAACCATCGCCCGTTTCATCAACATGGTGATGCTGAGCGGCAAGAAGTCGGTCGCTGAAAAGATCGTCTATGGCGCCATGGACGTGATCGGTGAGAAGAACCCGAATTCCGTCGAGCTGGTTCAGAAGGCTCTGGAAAACGTGGCTCCGTCGGTCGAAGTCAAGTCCCGCCGTGTCGGTGGTGCCACCTATCAGGTGCCGGTCGAAGTGCGCGCCTCGCGCAAGATGGCCCTGGCCATGCGTTGGCTGATCGACTCCGCGCGTAAGCGTGGTGAGAACACCATGCCGAAGAAGCTGGCCGCTGAACTGATCGACGCTGCGGAAAACCGTGGCGGCGCCATCAAGAAGCGCGAAGAAACCCACCGCATGGCCGAAGCCAACAAGGCATTCGCCCACTACCGCTGGTGAGTTTGACGGCCTTGTAAAACAGGCAGGGCAGCACCATCTCGGTGCTGCCTCGCGGCCTCAGAAGGGCTGCGCCAATCCGAAGGCCGCCGAAAGGCGGCGTTCGGCCATCCGAAATCCAAGAAATCTGAGAGGCTCCCCGTGGCCCGTTCCACTCCCATCGAGCGTTACCGCAATTTCGGCATCATGGCTCACATCGATGCCGGCAAGACCACCACGTCCGAGCGCATCCTGTTCTACACCGGCAAGAGCCACAAGATCGGTGAAGTGCATGACGGCGCCGCCACCATGGACTGGATGGAGCAGGAGCAGGAGCGTGGCATCACGATCCAGTCCGCTGCGACCACCGCGTTCTGGAAGGGCATGGACAAGTCCCTGCCGGAGCACCGCTTCAACATCATCGACACCCCCGGGCACGTCGACTTCACCATCGAAGTGGAGCGCTCGCTGCGCGTGCTCGACGGTGCCGTCTTCGTGCTGTGTGCCGTCGGTGGCGTGCAGCCGCAGTCGGAAACCGTGTGGCGCCAGGCCAACCGTTACAAGGTGCCGCGCATCGCGTTCGTCAACAAGATGGACCGCACCGGCGCCAACTTCAGCAAGGTCGTTGGCCAGCTGAAGGCGAAGCTGGGCGCCAAGGCCGTTCCGATGCAGCTGCCGATCGGCGCTGAGGAAGGCTTCAAGGGCGTCGTCGATCTGCTGAAGATGAAGGCCATCCATTGGGATGAGGCTTCGCAGGGCATGAAGTTCGAGTACAGCGATGTGCCGGCCGAGCTGCTCGCTGAAGCAACCGAAGCCCGTACCTTCATGATCGAAGCGGCTGCCGAAGCCAGCGAAGAGCTGATGGACAAGTACCTGGGCGGCGACGAGCTGACCGAGGCCGAGATCATCGAAGCCCTGCGCGTGCGCACCCTGGCCACCGACATCGTGCCGATGTACTGCGGCTCGGCGTTCAAGAACAAGGGCGTGCAGGCCATGCTGGACGGCGTGATCCAGCTGCTGCCGTCGCCGATCGACGTGCCGGACGTGACCGGTACCGACGTTGACGATGAAACCAAGGAAATGAGCCGCAAGTCTGACGACAAGGCTCCGTTCTCGGCCCTGGCCTTCAAGATCATCACCGATCCGTTCGTCGGCGCGCTGACCTTCTTCCGTGTCTACTCGGGCACGCTGAATGCAGGCGACCAGCTGCTGAATTCGGTGAAGGGCAAGAAGGAGCGCATCGGCCGTATCCTGCAGATGCACTCCAACAACCGCGAAGAAATCAAGGAAGTTCTGGCCGGCGACATCGCCGCCGCCGTGGGCCTGAAGGACACCACCACGGGTGACACCCTGTGCTCCATGGATCAGCCGATCATCCTCGAGCGCATGGTGTTCCCGGAGCCGGTCATCTCGATGGCTGTCGAGCCGAAGACCAAGTCCGACCAGGAAAAGATGGGTCTGGCACTGGGTCGTCTGGCGCAGGAAGATCCGTCGTTCCGCGTCAAGACCGACGAAGAATCCGGCCAGACCATCATCTCGGGCATGGGCGAGCTGCACCTGGACATCATCGTTGACCGCATGAAGCGCGAGTTCAACGTTGAAGCCAACGTCGGCAAGCCGCAGGTGGCCTACCGCGAAACGATCACCATGTCGGACGTGAAGTCGGACTACAAGCACGCCAAGCAGTCCGGTGGTAAGGGTCAGTACGGTCACGTCGTGATCGAGCTGTCGCCGATCACCGAGGCCGATCGTGCGGATCCGAAGATCGCTGCTGGCATCAAGGACGACTTCCTGTTCATCAACGACATCACCGGTGGCGTGATTCCGAAGGAATTCATCCCGTCGATCGAAAAGGGCCTGCGCGAAACCATCACCAGCGGTCCGCTGGCTGGCTTCCCGGTCGTGGACGTCAAGGTGAAGCTGGTGTTCGGCTCGTACCACGACGTCGACTCCTCGGAAATGGCGTTCAAGCTCGCTTCCTCGATGGCCTTCAAGGAAGGTTTCCGCAAGGCCAAGCCGGTCCTGCTGGAGCCGATCATGAAGGTCGAGATCGTGACCCCGGAGGATTACCAGGGTGACGTGATGGGCGACGTCAGCCGTCGTCGCGGCGTTCTGCAGGGTTCTGATACCACCGGTGACGGTTCGGCCAGCATCATCAACGCGATGATCCCGCTGGGCGAAATGTTTGGCTACGCGACCTCGCTGCGTTCGCAGACCCAGGGCCGCGCCACCTTCACGATGGAATTTGACCACTACGAGCCGGCGCCGAACAACATCGCCGACGAAGTCATGAAGAAGGCCTGAGCGTAACGCTCAGGTCCTCCAAACCACTTACGAACCAATAAGGTAGAAAGAAATGGCAAAGGGTAAGTTCGAGCGCACCAAGCCGCACGTCAACGTCGGCACCATCGGTCACGTCGATCACGGCAAGACCACGCTGACCGCCGCACTGACCAAGATCGGTGCCGAGCGCTTC
>NZ_JBHZOP010000192.1:0-7633 GCF_042787595.1 Stenotrophomonas sp. YIM B13575
CCGCCGGGCATGGCCCGGCGCTAGCAGAGCGGTGCCGGCCGCTGGCCGGCAGTGTCGACCAAGGTCGACACCTACCAGGGCGCAGCGTGTCGACCAAGGTCGACACCCACCGAGCGGGTGCGCGGGCAGTTTGGTTACACGCTCAACGCGTAACCGAACTGCTGCTTGAACTGCTCGTTGAACTCATCGAAGGTGAAGCGCTGGTTCTGGGTGCCCGGGTGCTCGACCTTCAGCGCGCCCATCAGGTTGCCCATGCGGCCGATGGTCAGCCAGTCGAAGCCCTTCTGGATGCCGTAGATCAGGCCGGCGCGGAAGGCGTCGCCACAGCCGGTCGGATCGACCACGCGGCGCTCGTGCGCCGGCGGGATGTCGTAGCTCTTTTCCGGGGTGTGGATCACCGCGCCCTTCGGGCCACGGGTGGTGATGTAGGCCTTGACCCGGCTGACGATCTCTTTTTCGTTCCAGCCGGTGCGTTCCTGCAGCAGGTTCGACTCGTAGTCGTTGACCACCACGTAATCGGCCTGCTCGATGAACTCGCGCAGTTCCGGGCCGTTGAACAACGGCATCGCCTGGCCCGGGTCGAAGATGAACGGCACGCCGTCTTCGTGGAATTCCAGCGCGTTCTGGATCATGCCTTCGCGGCCGTCCGGGCCGACCAGGCCCAGGCTGACGCCCGGCACGTCGCGCACGTGGTTTTCGTAGGAACGCATCATCGCGCCCGGGTGGAAGGCGGTGATCTGGTTGTTGTCGTGGTCGGTGGTGATGAACGCCTGCGGGGTGAACAGCTCGTCGATCACGCGCACGCGGGTGAGGTCGATGCCCAGTGCATCGAAGTGCTCGCGGTACGGGCCGAAGTCCGAACCCACCGTGCCCATCGGGATCGGATCGCCACCCAGCAGGTGCAGGTTGTAGGCGATGTTGCCGGCGCAGCCGCCGAACTCGCGGCGCATGCGCGGCACCAGGAACGACACGTTCAGGATGTGCACCTTGTCCGGCAGGATGTGATTCTTGAACTGGTCCGGGAACACCATGATGGTGTCGAAGGCAAGAGAACCACAGATCAGAGCGGACATCGATGTAAGCCTATGCGGTGAATTTTGGGATGGGCCGGCCCACTTCGGCAGGCAAGCAAACGGCGCCCTTGGGCGCCCGACGGCGCAAAGGTTACCCGCTGGTGCCGCTCAGGGCCAGAACCGGGTGATGCCCGATCAGGCCGAAAGCCTGTGAAGGCGCGGGTTCAGCTGGATTTCTCCTTGCTCGGCGGCAGGCAGGTTGCTAGGCTTGTCGACCTCGATTTCTGCCCATTTTTTCGCCATCCCGCGTTGGGCGCGACACCCCTCAGGATCAACTCCCAGATGTTCAAGAAACTGCGCGGCATGTTCTCCAATGACCTGTCCATCGACCTGGGCACGGCCAACACCCTCATCTATGTGCGTGGGCAGGGAATCGTGCTGAACGAGCCGTCCGTGGTCGCGGTGCGCCAGGATCGCGCCATTGGTGGTACCCGGTCGGTGGCGGCCGTTGGCGCCGAGGCCAAGCAGATGCTCGGCCGTACCCCGGGCCACATCACCACCATCCGCCCGATGAAAGACGGCGTCATCGCCGACTTCACCTACACCGAGGCGATGCTCAAGCACTTCATCAAGAAGGTGCACAAGTCGCGCTTCCTGCGCCCGAGCCCGCGCGTGCTGGTCTGCGTGCCGGCCGGCTCGACCCAGGTCGAGCGCCGCGCGATCAAGGAGTCGGCCGAGGAGGCCGGTGCCCGTGACGTGTTCCTGATTGAGGAGCCGATGGCGGCCGCGATCGGCGCCGGCATGCCGGTCACCGAAGCCCGTGGCTCGATGGTCATCGACATCGGCGGCGGCACCACCGAAGTGGCGGTGATCTCGCTCAACGGCATCGTCTATTCCGCTTCGGTACGCATCGGCGGCGACCGCTTCGACGAATCGATCACCAACTACGTGCGCCGCAACCACGGCATGCTGATCGGTGAAGCCACCGCCGAGCGCATCAAGGTCGAACTGGGCTGTGCCTACCCGCAGGCGGAAGCGATCGAGATGGAAATCTCCGGCCGCAACCTCGCCGAAGGCGTGCCGAAGATGATCAAGATCAGCTCCAACGAAGTGCTTGAAGCGCTGCACGAGCCGCTGTCGGGCATCGTCAGCGCGGTCAAGCTGGCACTGGAACAGACCCCGCCGGAACTGTGCGCCGACGTCGCCGAGCGCGGCATCGTGCTGACCGGTGGTGGCGCTCTGCTGCGCGACATGGACCGCCTGATTTCCGAGGAAACCGGTCTGCACGTGCAGGTGGCTGACGACCCGCTGACCTGCGTGGCCCGCGGTGGCGGTCGTGCGCTGGAACTGGTCGACATGCACGGCAACGAGTTCTTTGCGCCGGAATAAGCCGTCCCGGCTGCCTGCGCCCGCAGCGCCCCTCCGGGGTGCGGCCCGCCACATCGGTGGGTCGGCACCGGCGGGGCGCCCGCGTGTTTCCCATCCGCCTTCTGCCAGTTGAATCGCTGCCGTGCCGCCCTACGCCGGACCTCCCGTCGCTTCCCGATCCGGTGATGCCGCCAGCCCGCTGCGGCTGCTGGCCTATCTCGCACTGGCAATCACCTTGATCGTCCTCGACGACCAGGCCGGCTGGCTGGCGCGTCTGCGCGAGCAGGCCAACAGCCTGGTGCAGCCGGTGTGGGCGCTGGCCGGCCTGCCCGGCAAGCTCGGCGGGCAGGTGCGCGACTCCGCCGCCAGCCACGGCCAGCTGGTGACCGAGAACCGCGAGCTGCGCAACCAGCTGCTGCTGGCCAACGCCCGCCTGACCCGTCTGCAGACCGCCGCGCTGGACAATGCCCAGCTGCGCGAACTGCTGAACGTGGCCGAGCGCAGTGGCCTGGACGTGCAGCTGGCGCCGATCCTGGACATCGACCTGGACCCGGTCAAACAGCGCCTGGTGCTGGATGCCGGCAGCCGCGAAGGCGTGCACGTCGGCCAGGCGGTGATCGATTCCGGCGGCCTGATGGGCCAGGTGATCAACGTGACTGCGGGCAGCTCCACCGTGCTGTTGCTGACCGACCCCGACCACGCGGTGCCGGTGACCGTGGCCCGCAACGGCGTGCGCCTGATCGTCTATGGCCGCGGCGACAAGCTGGAACTGCGCGACATCCCGCTCAGCGCTGGTGTGGAAGTGGGCGACGAGATCGTCACCTCCGGTCTTGGCGGTCGCTTCCCGGCCGGATTCCCGGTGGGCACCATCACCGGGCTGCGCCCGGACGACACCCATGCCTTCCTGGTGGGCGAACTGAAACCGGCCGCGCAGCTTGATCGCGGCCGCGATGTCCTGCTGCTGCGCCCCGGCGCTGCGATCCGCATTCCGCCGAACCTGCGCCTGCAGATGGAACAGGGTGCTCCCGGTGGCCCAGCCGATGTCACCGCGCTGCCGAGCGGCACCACGCCTGCAGGGACGCAGCCCACCCCGGTAGTGCCGGCTGCTGGCCAGCAACCGTCCTCGTCTGCGACGAGGCCGGCTGCCCCCGCATCCTCCCTTAACCCTGCGCCTTCGGCGCGCCCCCTTGAACAACAAGGGGGCTCTCCCCCAGCCAGCTCTACGGTGGTGCCGGCCGCTGGCCGGCAACCGTCCTCGCCTTCGGCGACGCCGGTTGCCCCCGCATCCCCCCTTAACCCCGCGCCTTTGGCGCACCCCCTTGAACAACAAGGGGGCTCCACTCCAGGCAGCTCCACGGTAGTGCCGGCCGCTGGCCGGCAACCGGCCATACCGGAGGCGCAACGATGAGCCGCCTTCGCGACAACCGCTGGGTGCTGCCGGCCAGCGTGGTGGTAGCCCTGCTGCTGGGCCTGCTGCCGTTGCCGGCGCTGCTGCAGCCGCTGCGTCCGTATTGGCTGGCTCTGGTGCTGGCCTACTGGGTGATCGAAGCGCCCGAGCGCGTCGGTCTCGGCATCGCCTTCGCCAGCGGCGTCGTCGCCGACCTGCTGTATGGCGGCGTGCTGGGCGAACAGGCGCTGCGGCTGGTGATGCTGGCCTTCATCCTGCAGCGCTTCCGCGCGCGCATCCGCTTCTTCCCGATGTCGCAGCAGATGCTGGCCATCGGCGGCCTGCTGTTCAACGACCGCATCGTCAGCGCGCTGGTCCACATCATGGTGGGCGAGCCGACCCTGCCGTGGTCGTACTGGTGGGCACCGCTGCTCGGCATGGGCCTGTGGCCGCTGGTGTTCGTGCTGCTGGATGCGGTGCGCTTCGGCAAGCGCGGGCGCTGAGCCATGCTGCCGCGCCGCCAGGTCAAGAATCCGCACGCCGAAGCCGAACAGTTCCGGCGCCGCGCGGCGTTGGGCTTCTTCGGCGTGCTGGTCTGCCTGCTGGGCCTGGGCGGCTGGTACTTCAAGCTGCAGGTGCTGGACCACGACATCTACGCCACCCGCTCCGAAGCCAACCGCATCAAGCCGCGGCCGGTGGTTCCCGGGCGCGGCATGATCTATGACCGCAACGGCCGGCTGCTGGCCGAGAACGTGCCGGCGTTCCGCCTGGATGTGACCCCGGACAAGGTCAAGGACATGGATGCCACCCTGGAAGGGCTGGCGAAGATCATCCAGATCAGCCCGGAAGAACTGGAAGCGTTCAACAAGTCGCGCAAGGCGCGCCGCAAGTTCCTGCCAGTCACGCTGAAGCTGCGCATGAGCGATGAGGAAATGGCGCGCTTCGCCGTGGACCGCTGGCGCTTTCCCGGCGTCGAGCTGGAACCCTACCTGACCCGTCGCTATCCCTATGGCGACCTGTTCGCGCACATCATCGGCTACGTCGGCCGCGTGGACGACAAGGATCTGGAGATCCTCGGCGAAGGCAATGCTGCGCTGACCCATATCGGCAAGTCCGGCCTGGAGCGCTATTACGAGCAGGAACTGCGCGGCAAGGTCGGCTACGAGCAGGTCGAGACCAACGTGCAGGGCCGTGCGATCCGCACCATCGGCCGTGTCGCCGCACAGTCCGGCGCCGACCTGCGGCTGTCGATCGACGCCGACCTGCAGCGCGCGATGGTGGCCGCCTTCGGCGATCAGGAAGGCTCGGCGGTGGCGATGGACCCGCGTACCGGTGAAGTGCTGGCAATGGTCAGCCTGCCGTCCTACGACCCGAACCTGTTCGTGAACGGCATCTCGCATGCTGATTTCAAGGCGCTGAACGACAACCCGTCGCGCCCGCAGTTCAATCGCCTGGTACTCGGCGGCGTCGCTCCCGGTTCGACCCTGAAGCCGTTGATCGGCCTGGCCGGCCTCGATTCGGGCGTTCGCCGTCCGGAGGACAAGGTGCTGTCGACCGGCATGTTCTACCTGCCGGGCACCTCGCGTGGCTGGGGCGATTCGCACCGTGGCGGTCACGGCTGGACCGATCTGCGCAAGTCCATCGCGCAGTCGGTCAATACGTATTACTACCGGCTGGCGTTGGACCTGGGCATCGAGCGGTTCGACCACTACATGGAGTACTACGGCTTCGGCCAGCCGACCGGCATCGATCTGACCGGCGAGATCTCCGGCATCCTGCCGTCGCCGGCCTACAAGCGGAAGAGCCGCAAGGAAGCCTGGTATCCCGGCGATACGGTTAACATCAGCATCGGCCAGGGCGACTGGAAGGTCACCCCGCTGCAGCTGGCCCGTGGTGTCAGCGGCCTGGCCAATGGCCAGCTGCGCACGCCGCACCTGGTGATGCAGCAGCGTGCTGGTTTCGACAGTGACTGGGTGGCGACAGAGCCCGGCCCGAGCAAGCCGGTCAGCCCCAATCCGAACAATCTTCAGGCCGTGCGCGAAGGCATGATGGCCACCATGCTTCCCGGCGGCAGCGCCGCACGCATGGCGGCCGGCGCGCCGTACACGATGGCGGGCAAGACCGGTACCGCGCAGGTCGTCAGCCGCAAGGGCACCGCCGCGGTCAATCCCAGAAGCCTGCCGATGCACCTGCGCCACCGTGCGCTGTTCGTCGGCTTCGCGCCGGCCGAGCAGCCGGTGATCGCGCTGGCCATCGCCGTGGAAGGCGGCGGTTATGGCGGCGCGGCGGCCGCACCGATCGCGCGCAAGATCTTCGATGCCTGGCTGCTGGGCAAGATGCCTGAAGGCATGCAGCCGCTGGACAGCGAGCGCGGCACTACTGCTATCGGTGCGACTGCCTTCGACAATGAAGACGTGGGCGCACGCCAGGCCGGCGATATCGCCGCCGCGCAGTTGGCCGAGCATCCGGTGCTGATCGGTGTTCCTGCGCCGGAGCCTGTGCCGGCACCTGCGCCCGGTGCGCCCGGTGCGCCTTCTGCGGCAACCGTGCCGGCCGGCACGCGCCCGACCCCTGCTGCGGAGGCTGCGCGATGAAGGAGTTCCTGCGCTGGGCCGGCGAAATGCTGCAGCGGTTCTTCAGCAGCCTCGACTGGCTGCTGTGCCTCGCCCTGGGCGCGCTGATGGTGATCGGCCTGGCAACGTTGAAGAGCGCTGGCGGCGATGGCCTGGTGATGGCACAGGGCGTGCGTTTTGCCGTGGGCCTGGCGGCGATGTGGGGCATCTCGCGGGTGTCGATCCTGCGCATCCGCTCGGCCACGCCGCTGATCTACGCCATTTCGATGATTCCGTTGCTGGCGGTGTTCGCGCTGGGCACGGGCAAGTACGGCCGGCAGTGGCTGGACCTGAAGTTCTTCTACCTGCAGCCGGCCGAACTGCTGAAGGTCAGCCTGCCGATGATGGTGGCCTGGTACCTGCACAAGATGCCGCTGCCGCCGCGCTTCAACACGGTGCTGGTGGCGATGGTGATCATCGGCGTGCCGACCGGGCTGGTGATGCTGCAGCCGGACTTCGGTACCGGCGTGCTGATCGCCGCCAGTGGTGTGTTCGTGCTGCTGCTGGCCGGCCTGCCGTGGTGGTGGGTGGGGCTGGGCGTGGGCGGCGTGGCGGCAGTGGCGCCCGTTGCCTGGTTCTGGCTGCTGCGGCCGTACCAGAAGGACCGCATCATGATGTTCCTGGACCCGGAAATGGATGCGCTGGGCGCGGGCTGGAACATCATCCAGTCGAAGATCGCCATTGGTTCAGGCGGTTTCGATGGCAAGGGCTGGGGTGAAGGCTCGCAGTCGCACCTGAATTTCATTCCCGAGCAGACCACCGACTTCGCGTTCTCGGTGCTGAGCGAGGAGTTCGGCTGGATCGGCGTGGCGCTGGTGCTGACGCTGTATCTGGTGGTGATCGGGCGCTGCCTGTGGATCGCCAGCCAGTCACGCGATTCGTATTCGCGCCTGCTGGCCGGTGCCACGGGGCTGGCGTTCTTCGTCTATGTGCTGGTGAACGGCGGGATGATCTCGGGCCTGCTGCCGGTGGTGGGTGTGCCGATGCCGTTGATCAGTTACGGCGGTACGTCGGCGGTGTCGCTGCTGGCGGGGTTCGGGTTGGTGATGGCGGTGCGTCGTCACAATCCGGTGCATGGCGGGTATGGGTAGTTTCCAGCCATCGGCGCAGCCCCTCGTGGGTGGCCGATCAACGGCGGGCTTCATGCGTTGGCCCGTGCCGGTGGGGGGCGCAGGGGACGCCGTGAATACGTCCTTGTAGGCTTAGCCGCGCCATCCATGGCGCGGATACCCCTGCGCCCCCCACCGGCACGG
>NZ_JBHZOP010000193.1:0-4103 GCF_042787595.1 Stenotrophomonas sp. YIM B13575
GCTGTGGGTTTGCAGGACACGCCGTAAACCCATCCATGGGGGCTCGATGGCGCCATCCATGGCGCCAACGGTCCTGCAAACCCACAGCGCCCCGCCTTCGACAGGTTCCGCGATCTGCAGTAGATCCACGCCATGCGTGGATGAAGCGTCCCGGTAGTGCCGGCCGCTGGCCGGCAACCCCAGCATCACTCAGTTGCAGTTGACCTTCGGCGCCAGCGCCTTGGTCCAGATCGCATAGCCGGCCGGGGTCATGTGCAGCATGTCCTCGCGGAACAACGAGGCATCGGGCTGTCCATCGGCCCCCAGCATCGGGGTGTAGATGTCGGTGTAGCCGGTGTTGGGCAGCTTCGCCAACGCAGCCTTGATCTTCGCGTTGGCGTCGTTGATCGCCGGCAGCAGGTGCGCCCGCGACGGGCTGGGCTTGATGGAGACGTACTCCACCTTGGTCTTCGGCAGGTCGCGATGCACGCGCTGCACGAAGGCCACCACATCGTCGCGTACCTGGGTCGCGCTGCGGCCGCTGTTGAGGTCGTTGTCGCCGGCGTAGAAGAACACCTTGCACGGCGCGTACGGCACGATCGCCTGGCCGGCGTACCAGGTGCTGTCGCGTACTTCCGAGCCACCGAAGCCGCGATTGAACACCGGTTGCCCCGGGAAGTCCTGGGCCAGGCTGTCCCACATGCGGAAGGACGAGCTGCCAATGAATTCGATGCCGCCGCGCGGCGGCGGATTGGTGCGGTCGGCGGTGGCGAAGGAGGCCATGTCGGCGGCCCAGGCCACGTTGGAGACCTGCGCGGGTACCTGCGGCGGCGCCGGCGGGCTCAGGGCCTGGGCCAGCGGCGCGGCCAGCAGGCCAAGCAGGATCAGGCAGGTGCGGGGACGGGTCATCAGGCACTCCGGCAGGGCAGGGGGGATCCATCATAGAAGCTGCTCCGGCCCCGCGCTTGGCCGTGCTGGGCCGTTCGCGGGGCCTTCCGGCAGGGCTTCCGGGCTGCCATTGCCGCCCTTGTGGCAAAATGGGGGCTGTCTGCCTATCCCTGTGCACCCATGATTCCCTGCCGTGCGTCTGAGCGGTCGCTGCGCCGCGCCCCTGTTGCTGGATGCTTCACCCGTGGCTGATCAGTTCGGCCACATGCCCCGCGGCCCACGTCGCATCTTCCAGGCCGCCCGTTGGTCCTGGCAGGGCCTGCGAGCCGCCTGGCTGCACGAGTCCTCGTTCCGGCTGGAGGTCTACCTGCTGGTGCTGCTGACGCCGCTGGCGATCTGGCTGGGCCAGACACCGGTGGAGCGCGCGCTGATGATCGGCTCGATGCTGCTGGTGCTGGCGATGGAGCTGGCCAACTCGGCCATCGAGGCGGTGATCGAACGCTATGGCGCGGAAATCCATGAACTGGCCGGCCGTGCCAAGGACATGGGCTCGGCGGCAGTGTTCGTGCTGATGATGAACGTGCTGCTGTGCTGGGCCCTGGTGCTGGTGCCGCGGTTGTTCCCGGCCAGCGTCGGCTGATCCTTCTTCCTCCCCCCTTGTTGAAGACTTCCCATGTCCCTTGAGTTTCTCGCCGATCCGAATGTCTGGTTGACCCTGTTCACCCTGAGCGCGCTGGAAATCGTGCTTGGCATCGACAACCTGGTGTTCATCTCCATCGCCGTCAGCAAGCTGCCCGAGAACCGCCGGCCGTTCGCGCGCCGCCTCGGCATCGCGGTGGCGTGCATCACCCGTATCGGCCTGCTGGTGTCGCTGGCGTACCTGGCGCACATGCAGGCGAACCTGTTCACCGTGGCCGGCATGGGCATCTCCATCCGCGACCTGGTGCTGATCGTCGGTGGCCTGTTCCTGATCATCAAGGGCTGGATGGAGATCAAGGAAATGATCACCGGAGGCGAGGACGAGGACCCGACCACCACCAAGACCTCGGCCGTGTTCGGCTACGTGATCGCGCAGATCGCGATCATCGACATCGTGTTCTCGCTGGACTCGGTGATCACCGCCGTCGGCATCGCCGACCACGTGCCGGTAATGGTCGCTGCGATCCTGCTGTCGGTGGCGGTGATGCTGCTGGCCGCCAACCCGCTGGGCCGCTTCATCGACGCCAACCCGACCGTGAAGATGCTGGCCCTGGCCTTCATCCTGCTGATCGGTGCGGTGCTGATCCTGGACGGCCTGGACGTGCACGTGCCCAAGCCCTACATCTACGCCGCGATGGGCTTCTCGGTGCTGGTGGAGTGGCTGAACCTGCTGATGCGCCGCCGCGCACGCGAACACCACGTGCCGGGTGCCGGCGACTGGTAAGCATTACCCCGAACCCCCGGCCAGCGCCGGGGGTTCGGCTTTCCGGGCGCCGCTGCGCTCGCCGGGCATGGCCCGGCGCTACCCGGATGGCCGACCTGCCCGACACTTGTGAATCGGGATCAACACTGTTTTCCCGCGCCGAGGCTTACTCCCGGCCGGCAAAGCGCGCAGGCTACGCGCTCATTTTCCACAGGGCCTGCCCCACGCAGGCAACCCCCATGAATTCCAGAGCCGCCCTGCTGGCACTCGCCGTCGGCGCCTTCGCCATTGGCACCACCGAGTTCACCCCGATGGGCCTGTTGCCGGTCATCGCCAACGGAGTGGGGGTCAGCATCCCCACTGCCGGCATGCTGATCACCGCCTACGCGGTGGGCGTGATGCTGGGCGCGCCGGTGATGACCCTGCTGATGGGACGCTTCGGCAAGCGCACCGCGCTGATGCTGCTGATGTCGATCTTCGTGGTCGGCAACGTGCTGTCGGCGCTGGCCCCGAACTACGGCCTGCTGTTGCTGTCGCGGCTGGTGACCAGCCTCAATCACGGCGCGTTCTTCGGCATCGGCGCGGTGGTCGCCGCCAGTCTGGTGTCGAAGGACAAGCAGGCGGCGGCGGTGGCAACGATGTTCATGGGCCTGACCATCGCCAACATCGGCGGCGTACCGCTGGCGACCTGGGTCGGCCAGCAGCTGGGGTGGCGCCTGGCCTTTGCCGGCACTGCCGTACTCGGCGTGGTGGCGATCACCGCGTTGGCGATGGCGCTGCCGCCGTCGGCCGCAGGTGCACGCCCGGATGTTCGACGTGAACTGAAATCGATCATGCAGCCGCAGGTGCTGCTGGCGATGGCGACCACGGTGCTGGGCGCAGGCGCGATGTTCACCCTCTACACCTATGTGGCGCCGGTGTTGACCGAGCTTACCGGTGCTTCCAATGCCTTCATTGCATTGTCGCTGGCACTGATCGGTATTGGTTTCACCTTCGGCAACGGCATCGGTGGACGCATGGCCGACTGGTCGCTGGACGGCGCCACGCGCATTTTGCTGGCCATCCTGGCGGTGCTGATGTTCGTGCTGCCGCTGGCCTTCATGAGCCACGCGACCGCAGCGCTTGGCGTGTTGCTGTTCGGCGCGGCAACCTTCGCCATCGTGCCGCCGCTGCAGATCCGGGTGATGCAGGCCGCCAGCGAGGCGCCGGGACTGGCGTCGTCGATCAACGTGGGTGCGTTCAACCTGGGCAATGCACTGGGCGCGGCGCTGGGTGGTGCGGTGATCAGCCTGGGGCTGGGCTACGCCGCGATTCCGGTGGCCGGTGGCCTGCTGGCGGCGTCGGCGCTGCTGCTGGCGTGGCTGGGGCGTGCGCGCGTGCCGGCTGCTGAGGCTTGCTGAGGGGTTTGGCAGCAGGGCTGCGCCCTGCACCCGCCTAGGCAACGACAACAGGCCGGAGCAACGGCAAAAGCTGGCTATCCGTGGGATGGCGGGGTGGATCCGGTTGCGGGGGACGCCGTAAACCCATCCCTGGGGGCTTGGCCGCGGCATCCATGCCGCGGACACCCCCGCAACCGGACCCACCCCGCCTTCGACAGTTTTCCGCGACCTGTCGGGACGGCGTTCTGTGCTGTTGGTAGGTGTCGACCTTGGTCGACACAAATGTCTGAAGAATCGGCTTTTGCTTTTGATTTTGATTTTTTTCTTTCGATCTTCCCGCGGTGCGCAGGAAACCGTCCGTGGCCGGGAGGGTGGGTTGGCTGGGGGCGTGAGCCGCATGGATGCGGCGACCGAGCTTACATGGACGTACTTGCAGCGGCCCCCAGCCAACCCAC
>NZ_JBHZOP010000194.1:0-3605 GCF_042787595.1 Stenotrophomonas sp. YIM B13575
GCCGGCCGCTGGCCGGCAACCTCATGAACCTTCCGAAGGGATGTGCAGCTGCCGGCCAGCGGCCGGCACTACCACGTCTTCAGCCGCGCTGCCGCAGCAGCGTCCACGCAGAAAACAAAACGGCCACCGGCATTGCACCGGTGGCCGCGATCACTACGGCGCGCTTACTTGCGGGTGCCGTCGAGCCAGTTGGGGCCCTTGTTGGTGAGGAAGAACACATAGACCACCAACGATACCGCGATCGTCGCGGTGACGTAGATGGCGAACCAGTCCACGTGGCCGGTCTTCAATGCGCCCTGGTACAACAGCGGCGCGGTGCCGCCGAACAGCGAGTTGGCCAACGCATAGCCGAAGCCCACGCCCAGCGCACGGATGTGGGTGGGGAACAGCTCTGCCTTCACCACGGCATTGATGGAGGTGTAGCCGGTGAGGATGACAAAGCCCAGTGCCAGGGTGAGGAAGGCGAGGGTGGCATCGTGCTGGTGCGGCAGCTGGGTGATCAGGTACCAGCTGTACAGCACACCGCCCACGCCGAAGAACACCAGCAGGCTCTTGCGGCCGATGATGTCAGACAGCCAACCGCCTACCGGCTGCAACACCATCAGGAAGGCCAGCACACCCAGGTTGATCAGCGTGCCGGTCATCGGATCGTTGCCGGCGAACGCGCTCTGGATCATCTTCGGGCCGTTCACCGAGTAGGTGTAGAAGGCGATGGTGCCACCGGCGGTGATCAGGAAGCACAGCAGCAGCGGACGCCACTGGTGCACGAACAGTTCGTACATCGAGCCGGACTTCTTGTCCTTGCCCTCGCGTGCGGCTTCGATGGAGGATTCCGACAGCGACTCGTCCATGCCGCGGCGCAGCCAGAACACCACTACCGCGGCGATGCCACCGATGCCGAAGGCGATGCGCCAGCCCCACTCGGAGATTTCCGGCTTGGCCCAGAACGTCAGCATCACGAACAGGGTCAGCTGGGCCAGCACGTGGCCGCCCACCAGGGTGACGTAGTGGAACGAGGACAGGAAGCCGCGGCGGCCGGGAATGGCGGCCTCGGACATGTACGTGGCGCTGGCACCGTACTCGCCACCGGTGGCGAAGCCCTGCAGCAGGCGCGCGAACAGCAGGATGATCGCCGCCCAGATGCCGATACTGGCAGCGGTGGGGGTGATGGCGATGATGAACGAGCAGAAGGCCATCAGCGTGACCGACACCGTCAACGCCAGGCGACGGCCATGACGGTCGGCGAAGCGGCCGAAGAACCATGCACCGATCGGGCGCATCAGGAAGGTCGCGGCGAAGATCGCCCACACGTACATGGTGGAGTTCTTGTCTTCAGGCGAGAAGAACTGCGATTCGAAGTACACGGCGAACACCGAGTACACGTAGACGTCGTACCACTCCACCAGGTTGCCGGCGGAGCCTTTGAGGGTGTTGGAGATGGAACGCCGCAGGGCGGCGCCATCGCTGGCGGGTACGGCGGGTTGGGACGTGGTGCTCATCTGGGTGGAAATCCTCGATGCGGTGCGTCCATGCGGGAAAGATCGGTGCCAGGGGCGCGCAGTGCGCTGCCGGCCAGCCTCCTGAGTACTGCATCCCACGTCAACGCCGGGTGCCGGAAGGGCGGGCGGGACATGGATGGATGACAGCGTGCCACCACATGGGCTGCCGGACCATAACCAAAACGTCCTAAAATCCGTCTTCCCCCGGCTCCCTGGTGTGTCATGTCGGCTCCCCCCGTTCCGTCCGCGGCTGCCCCACGGGGCGGCCTTGTCGTGCTGGCATTGCTGCTGGTCTACGTGGTCTGGGGCTCGACCTACCTGGGTATCGCCAAGGCCCTGCATGGCGGCGCGCTGCCGCTGACGATGGTCTCCGGCAGCCGGTTCATCATTGCCGGCGGCGTGATGTACCTGGCGCTGCGCTTGTTCTGGAAGATGCCGCGGCCGAGCCTGCGGCAGTGGCGCAACCTGGCCATCATGGGCGTGACCATGCTGGTACTGGGCAACGGCATGGTGGTGCTGGCCGAGCGCGAGGTGTCATCCGGCCTGGCCGCCACGGCGGTGGCCTCGGTGCCGCTGTGGATGGCGTTGTTCTCGGCCCTGCGTGGCCAGCACGCCAGCAGGGGCGAATGGCTGGGCATCGCCGTTGGCTTCGTCGGCGTGGTCTGGCTCAACGCCGGCAGCAGCCTGACCGCATCGCCCACCGGGCTGGTGCTGCTGCTGATCGCGCCGGTCGGCTGGGCGTTCGGCTCGGTGTGGGCACGCGGGCAGGACCTGCCGGGTCCGTTCATGACGGCCGCCGGGCAGATGATCTGCGGTGGCGTGCTGCTGGTGCTGATCGGCCTGGTTGTCGGTGAGCGCCCCACCACGCTGCCCGATACCGGTGGCCTGCTGGCGATGGCCTACCTGTGCGTGTTCGGTTCGATCGTGGCGTTCACCGCCTACGTCTGGCTGCTGCAGAACGTACGGCCGGCACTGGCCGGCAGCTATGCCTACGTCAATCCGGTAATTGCGGTGCTGCTGGGCGCGGCGTTGAACGGCGAACGTTTCGGCTGGCGCGACTTCCTGGCCATGGCAGTGATACTTCTGGGTGTGGTGGTACTGACGATGGCAAGGACACGCAAGCGATGAGCATGGACGAGAAAGAACAACGCCGGGGCTTGCTGGTCACCGCATCCACCTTCGTGCTGTGGGGGCTGGTACCGGTCTACTGGCACCTGCTGAATGAGGTGCCGTCGTTCCAGATCATCGCCCACCGCATCATCTGGAGCACCGTGCTGGTGGTGGCCTGGCTGCTGATCGCTTCGCGCTTCGGCTGGTGGAAGAAGATCGCCGCACAACCGCGCGCGCTGCCGATCCTGGCGGTATCGAGCCTGACCATCGCCTTCAACTGGGGCCTGTACATCTGGGCGGTCAACGCCGGTCACGTGATCGAGACCAGCCTGGGCTACTTCATCAATCCGCTGGTGAACGTGCTGCTGGGCGTGCTGGTGCTGAAAGAGCGCCTGCGCCGCGTGCAATGGGTGGCCGTGGCCATCGCTGCGGTGGGCGTGGCCTGGTTGACCATCGATGCGGGAACGCCGCCGTGGATCGCCCTGGGCCTGGCCTGCTCGTTCGGCCTGTACGGCCTGCTGCGCAAACTGGTGTCGGTCGACCCGGTGGCGGGGCTGGGGGTGGAAAGCCTGTATCTGTTCCTGCCGGCGCTGGGCTTTGCGTTGTGGGCCGAGAACGGCCATGGCGGCGCCTTCTTCGGCGGCTGGGGCTGGGGCAACGATCTGCTGTTGATCTTCGGTGGCGTGGTCACGGCGGTGCCGCTGATCGGTTTCGCCTACGGGGTGAAGCGCATTCCGCTGTCGCTGGTTGGCATCCTGCAGTACATCGCACCAAGCCTGCAGCTGCTGCTGGGCGTGTTCTTCTTCCACGAGGCCTTCGACACCGGCAAGGCGATTGGTTTTGCGGCGATCTGGGCCGGGTTGATCCTGTTCGTCGCCGACAACATCCGCACGATGCGCGCGGCGCGGGGTCGGATCCCTGCGCAACGCGGAGGGCTCTGACCCCGGAACCCTGGAAAAGCGATGGGGTCAGAGCCCTTCGCGGAGCGCAGGGATC
>NZ_JBHZOP010000195.1:0-3299 GCF_042787595.1 Stenotrophomonas sp. YIM B13575
TGGGTGCCGACCGTTGGTCGGCACGCTTCACCGCTCTCGCCGGGCATGGCCCGGCGCTACCGCTCTGGTAGGTGCCAACCTTGGTTGGCACGCTTTCAGATCACACCCTGCCGAACACCAGCGCCGCGTTGGTGCCGCCGAAGCCGAAGCTGTTGGACATCACCGTATCCAGCTTCTGCTCGCGGCTTTCGCGCAGGATCGGGAAGCCTTCCACCCTCGGGTCCAGCTCACCGATGTTGGCCGAACCGGCCACGAAGCCGTCGCGCATCATCAGCAGGCAGTAGATCGCTTCATGCACGCTGGCAGCGCCCAGCGAATGGCCCGACAGCGCCTTGGTCGAGGACAGCGGCGGAATCGCATCGCCGAACACCTCGCGGATCGCACCCAGCTCGGTCACATCGCCCAGCGGGGTCGAGGTGCCGTGGGTGTTGAGGTAATCCAGCGGACGATCGACGTTCTGCAGCGCCATCTTCATGCAGCGCACGGCACCTTCACCGGACGGGGCGACCATGTCGGCGCCATCGGAGGTCACGCCATAACCGATCAGCTCGGCATGGATGTGCGCGCCACGGGCCACGGCGTGGTCGTAATCCTCCAGCACCAGCATGCCGCCACCACCGGCGATGACGAAGCCATCGCGGTCCTTGTCATACGGGCGCGAGGCGCTGGCGGGGGTGTCGTTGAAGCTGGTGGACAGTGCGCCCATCGCATCGAACATCACGCTCATCGACCAGTGCAGGTCTTCACCGCCGCCGGCGAACATGATGTCCTGCGCGCCGTGACGGATGAGGTCGGCAGCCGCGCCGATGCAGTGTGCGGAGGTCGCGCAGGCGGCCGACAGCGAGTAGCTGACGCCCTTGATCTGGAACGCGGTGGCCAGGCACGCCGACACGGTTGAGCACATCGTGCGCGGCACCATGTACGGACCGACCTTGCGCACGCCACGGCTGCGCAGCAGATCCACCGCACCCACCTGCCATTCGCTGGAGCCGCCACCGGAACCGGCGATCAGGCCGGTGCGCAGGCCACTGACCTGCTCCGGGGTCAGCCCCGCATCGGTGATGGCATCGGCCATCGCCAGGTAGGCGAAGGCGGCGGCATCGCTCATGAAGCGCTTCTGCTTGCGGTCGATCAGCGCGTCCAGGTCGAGGTCGACGCGACCGCCGACCTGGCTGCGCAGGCCGGCTTCGGCGTGGTCGGCCAGCGCGGTGATGCCGGCGCGGCTCTCGCGCAGGGCAGCCGAAACGGTATCCAGATCATTGCCGAGGCAGGACGTGATGCCCATGCCGGTGATGACGACGCGACGCATCAGAAGCTCCCGGTTTCAGTGAACAGGCCCACGCGCAGGTCGCGGGCGTTGTAGATCTCGCGGTCGTCCACGTACATGCGCGCGTCGGACTGGGCCATCACCAGCTTGCGGTTGATGACGCGACTGATGTCGATCTCGTAGCGCACCAGCTTCGCGTCTGGCAGCACCTGGCCGGTGAACTTCACTTCGCCGCAGCCCAGGGCGCGGCCCTTGCCGGGCGCACCCAGCCAGGTGAGGAAGAAGCCGGTCAGCTGCCACATGGCATCCAGGCCCAGGCAGCCGGGCATCACCGGGTCGCCGATGAAGTGGCAGCCGAAGAACCACAGGTCCGGGCGGATATCCAGTTCGGCGCGTACCATGCCCTTGCCATGCGGTCCGCCGTCCTCGCGGATTTCGGTGATGCGGTCGAACATCAGCATCGGGTCGTTGGGCAACCGGCCGGCGGCAGCGCCGAACAGTTCACCGCGTGCGCTGGCCAGCAGCTGGTCGCGGTTGAACGCGTGGAGACGAGTCATGGAAAGCGCAATCCTGGAAGCGAAAACAAGGCAACGAGTTCCCGAGGATGCACGACGGATCAGGCGGATATCAAACCGCGTCTCCGTACGCGTGCGTAGTGTTTTCAGCTGAAACCACGCATCCCGTTGATGCACAACGACCATACTTCGGCGTCTGGACGGGTACGGTGCAGGTATCATGTGGGCCAACCATGAACGCACTGCGCAAGATCATCCACGTCGACATGGACGCCTTCTACGCGTCGGTGGAGCAGCGCGACGACCCGTCACTGCGCGGCAAGCCGGTGGTGGTGGCATGGCGGGGCGCGCGTTCAGTGGTGTGTGCGGCCTCGTACGAGGCGCGCGTGTTCGGCGTGCGTTCGGCGATGCCGGCCCTGCGCGCCGAGCGCCTGTGCCCGGATGCGATCTTCGTGCCGCCGGACTTCGCACGTTACAAGGCGGTGTCGCGCCACGTGCGCGAGATCTTCCTGCGCCATACCGACCTGGTCGAGCCGTTGTCGCTGGACGAGGCCTATCTGGATGTCACGGTGCCGAAGAGCGACATCGAACTGGCCACCGACATCGCCCGCACCATCCGCGCGCAGATCCGCGAGGAAACCCAGCTGACTGCTTCAGCCGGGATCGCGCCGAACAAGTTCCTGGCCAAGATCGCCTCGGACTGGCGCAAGCCTGACGGCCAGTTCGTGATTCCGCCGCAGCGGGTGGACGCATTCCTGCTGCCGCTGCCGGTGAACCGCGTGCCCGGCGTGGGCAAGGTGATGGAAGGCAAACTGGCGGCGCGCGGCATCGTCACCTGCGGCGACCTGCGGCAGTGGACGCTGCCGGACCTGGAAGAAGCCTTCGGCAGTTTCGGCCGCAGCCTGTACAACCGCGCACGCGGTGTCGACGAGCGTCCGGTGGAGCCTGACCAGCAGGTGCAGTCGATCTCCTCCGAAGACACCTTCGCCGAGGACCTGTTGCTGGAGGACCTGGCTGAAGCGATCGTGCAGCTGGCCGAGAAGACCTGGCATGCCACGCGCAAGACCGAACGCATCGGCCACACCGTGGTGTTGAAGTTGAAGACCGCGCAGTTCCGCCTCCTCACCCGCAGCTTCACCCCGGAACGCCCGCCGGAATCGATGGCCGAACTGCGCGACATCGCACTTTCATTGCGCGCCCGGGTAGATCTACCCGCCGACACCCGCTACCGCCTGGTCGGCGTCGGCCTCGGCGGTTTCCGTGAAAAGGAGCCGGTAGTGCAAGGTGAGTTGTTCGAGCACACCCCGACCGACCGATCCTGATCGTTCATCCACGCATGTCTGGATCTGCGTGTCGACCAAGGTCGACACCTACCAAGGGCAGGCCATGCCATCCAGACAGATTGCCGAGATCTGTCGAAGGCGGGGTGGGTCCGGTTGCGGGGGTGTCCGCGGCATGGATGCCGCGGCCAAGCCCCCAGGGACGGGTTTACGGCGTCCCCCGCAACCGGGCCCACC
>NZ_JBHZOP010000002.1:0-15319 GCF_042787595.1 Stenotrophomonas sp. YIM B13575
GCCCGGCGCTACCAGGCGCGCGTTATGGGTAGCGCCGGGCCATGCCCGGCGAGCGCAGCGGCAGCCGCTCAGGTATTGGCCGGTGAACTCAGCGGCGGCCGCACCAGGTCGCGGTGGAAGAAGTAGATCTCCTGCACCAGAAAGCGCCAGCTGGTATGGAAGCTGCGGAAGCGAGTGCTCGGCGTGGACGATGCCAACGCCTGGATGCCCAGCGCCTTGCTCAGGCGCAGCGCGCGCGCCATGTGCAGCGGGTCGCTGACGATGATCACCGAATGCAGCTTGCGCTGGTCCATCAGCCGCTTGGCCTCGACCAGGTTCTGCACGGTATTGCGCGAGGCGGTCTCGATGAGGATCGCGTCATCGGGAATGCCGTGCTTGAGCGCGTAGCGCCGCGCCACCTGAGATTCCGAGAAGCGCGCGCCGGTGCCGCCATAGCCACCCGTGAAGATCAGCAGTGGCGCGTAGCCGGCGTCGTACAGATCCAGGCCATGGCGGATGCGCTCTTCAAATACCGGCGAGGGCTTTGAATCATAGGCGGCCGCGCCAAGCACGATGATCGCGTCCGCCTTGGCCGCCTGGTCGCGTTCGCCGACCCAGACGATCCAGGCGGTCACGCCCAGCAGCCAGATCACCAGTAATACGAACAACCGCCACAACCAACCGAGCAGGCCGGTGCGTTCGCGATGGCGGCCGCGGCTCATGGCGCTCCCCAGCGCAGGGCAGGCAGATCGACATTGCCACCGGACAGCACCAGCCCCACGCGCAGGCCGGCGAAGCGCGCAGGCTGCGCAAGCACCGCCGCCAGCACGATCGCCGAGGACGGTTCGACTACCTGCTTGAGCACGTCCCACAGCAGGCGCATCGCCGCCATGGTGGCGGCATCGTCAACCACGATGACCTCCGCGCCCGCAGACTGCAGCAGCGCGAAGTTGGGTGCGCCGATCAGCGTGCGCAGTCCGTCGCAGATCGTGTCCGGGGTAAATGCTTCCTGCCGCTTGCCAGCCGCCAGCGAACGGGCGGTGTCGTCGGCACCGGCCGGTTCGGCCACCACCAGCCGGGTCTCCGCGCTGGCGTGCTGCAGGGCCAATGCGGTGCCACTGGCCAGGCCACCGCCGCCCACCGGCACCACCAGCACGTCGAACGGACCCTCGCTGTGCAGCAGCTCCAGCGCGGCCGTGCCCTGCCCAGCCATCACTGCCGGGTTGGTGTACGGATGAACCAGGGTGGCGCCGGTATCGGCCTGCACCTTGGCGCAGGTGGCCTCGCGATCGGCAATGGTGGCCGGGCAGCGCCAGAGGGTGGCGCCATGCCGGGCAATGTTGGCCAGCTTGGCGGCCACCGCCCCTTCGGGCACCACCACGTGGCAGGGAATGCCCCGGGTGCGGGCCGCCAGCGCCAACGCGGCGCCGTGGTTGCCGGAGGAATGGGTCACCACACCGGCACTGGCGTGATCGGCATCCAGCGACCACACCGCATTGCAGGCACCGCGGAACTTGAACGCGCCGCCCCGCTGCAGGTGCTCGGCCTTGAACGCCAGTTGCGCGCCGGCCAGTGCGTCCAGCGTGCGCGAGCGCAGCACCGGGGTCACGCTGGCATGGGGCGCGATCCGCGCGGCGGCGGCGAGGACGTCATCAGCGCGGGGCAACAGTGAATCGCTCATGACGCAAGATTAACGTATGCCTCCGCGCTGGCGAGGGCGCCATCGGTCATGCCAGCATGCTGGCGTACACCGCCATTCATCCTGGGCGGCGGAATTAAGGGCTGATTCAACGCCGGCGGCCGAAGCTGCCTGCATACCCGTCCTCTGGGGGGACCCATCATGAAAACGCGCCTGATGCTTGCCGGTGGCCTGTTGCTGGCCCTGACCGGTTGCACCACCTATGACTATGTCGGTGGCCGCGGCGGCGGTTACTACCACGGCGCGCCGTCGGTGGAGTACCGCTACCCCTATGGCTATCCGGCCGATTACGGCTATCCGTATTACGGCGGCGGTGGCTATTACGGCTACGGCGGCCCGTACTACCAGCGGCCGATCTACCGCCCGCCGCACCACAACCACCGCCCGCCGCCGCGTCCGGGCAATGGCGGCGAGAACCGTCCGCCACCGCCGCCGCGCCAGAACAATGGCGGCTCGCCGTGGCGCAACATGGATTCGATGCGTCGTCCGCCGCAGCCCGCGCAGCGGGTCGAACGTCCGTCATCGCCGCCGCAGGCCCGCCCGGCTCCGGCTCCGCGTGCGCCGAGGATGAACAGTTCCCCCTGGCGCGCGATGGATCGTGAGAGATAGCGCACAGTTGACGCTTGTTCCATCTTGCATTTCACACGGTCCAAGCCTCAATCTACGCAGGTGGTGACGGCCAGCGTCACAAAGTGACAAAAACGTTAAGGGCCCGTCCCAAACAGCTCTGCGTCGATATCCGACAGGAACATCTGGATCCCCCCTGTTCCGGCCCTGTCGGATGTCGGCACCTTTGAAGACGAACGGCCCCGCACTGCGGGGCCGTTTGTTGTTCGGGACGCCGCAACGGCATCCACGCATGGCGTGGATCTACCTGGACACTGCGCGCGGGGGCCGTTTTCACGCCATGTCTGGTCGCAGCCCGGGCACCAGGACAGTAGATCCACGCCGTGCGTGGATGTCGCTTTCCCGGAAGCCACAAAAAAAAACAGGGCCGGACAGTCCCCCGACTGCCGGCCCCTCTGCTTCCCCACCGTGCGCCTGTACCGGCCCCTGTTCCAATTCCGGTCACCAGCGCCTGCGGCGCCAGCCACGGTGGGTGCTATTGGGTTATCTGCAAAAATCCTGCCAACTTTAGGGTTGATTTCGACGCCAGCCGGCCGGCGCCGACGCCCCTGCCCCGATTGGCGCTAAAATCGCCAGCCCGGCGCAGCTCCCCGGCTGCGCCCGCCCCTTGCTGAACAGCCCCCATGATCGATTCCTTCCATCGTTACGACGTCATCGTCATCGGCGGTGGCCACGCCGGCACCGAGGCCGCGCTGGCTGCGGCCCGTACCGGCGTGCGCACCCTGCTGTTGACCCACAACATCGAAACGGTGGGGGCGATGAGCTGCAACCCGGCCATCGGCGGCATCGGCAAAGGCCATCTGGTCAGGGAAATCGACGCCCTCGGCGGTGCGATGGCGCATGCCGCCGACCGCGCCGGCATCCAGTGGCGCACGCTCAATGCCTCCAAGGGCCCGGCCGTGCGCGCTACCCGCTGCCAGGCCGACCGCAACCTGTATCGCATGGCGATCCGCGCCATCGTCGAGGGCCAGGCCAACCTGACCGTGTTCCAGGCGGCGGTGGATGACCTGATCATCGAGGGCGACGCCGTGCGCGGGGTCATCACCCAGACCGGCCTGCGTTTCGACGCCGAGGCCGTGGTGCTGACCGCCGGCACGTTCCTGGCCGGCAAGATCCACGTCGGCCCGACCCAGTACGCTGCCGGCCGCATGGGCGATCCGCCGGCCACCACACTGGCCGCGCGCCTGCGCGAGCGGCCGTTCCAGGTGGACCGCCTGAAGACCGGCACGCCGCCGCGCATCGACGGCCGTTCGCTGGACTACAGCGTGATGGACGAACAGCCCGGCGACACGCCGCGCCCGGTGATGTCCTTCCTCGGCTCGGTGGACGAGCATCCGCAGCAGGTCAGCTGCTGGATCACCCACACCAGCGAGCAGACCCACCAGATCATCCGCGACGCCCTGCACCGCTCGCCGCTGTACAGCGGCCAGATCGAAGGCATCGGCCCGCGCTACTGCCCGTCCATCGAAGACAAGGTGGTGCGCTTCGCCGAGAAGGCCAGCCACCAGATCTTCGTCGAGCCGGAAGGCCTGGGCATCGTCGAGATCTACCCCAACGGCATTTCCACCTCGCTGCCGTTCGACGTGCAGCTGGAGATGGTGCGCAGCATCCGCGGTTTCGCCAACGCGCACATCACCCGCCCTGGTTACGCCATCGAATACGACTTCTTCGATCCGCGCGGACTGAAAGCCTCGCTGGAAACCAAGCTGGTCAACGGCCTGTTCTTCGCCGGCCAGATCAACGGCACCACCGGTTACGAAGAAGCCGCCGCGCAGGGCCTGCTGGCTGGCCTGAACGCCGCACGCCAGGTGCGTGGCCTGGATGGCTGGTGCCCGCGTCGCGACGAAGCCTACCTCGGCGTGCTGGTGGACGACCTGATCACCCACGGCACCAACGAGCCGTACCGCATGTTCACCAGCCGCGCCGAATACCGCCTGCAGCTGCGCGAAGACAATGCCGACCAGCGCCTGACCCCGGCCGGCCGCGAGATGGGCCTGGTCGATGACCGCCGCTGGCGTGCCTTCGAGACCAAGCAGGCCGCCGTGGCCGCCGAGCGCACCCGCCTGGGCGCGCTATGGGCGACGCCGGCCAATGCGCTGGGCCGCGAAGTACAGGAAACGCTGGGCGTTGCGGTCAGCCGCGAAACCAACGTGCTGGACCTGATCAAGCGCCCGGAACTGGATTACGCGCAGCTGATGCAGGTGCCCTCGCTCGGCCCGGCCGTGGCCGATGGCAAGGTGGCCGAACAGGTCGAAATCGGGGTGAAGTACGCCGGTTACCTGGATCGCCAGCGCGAGGAGATCGAGCGCCAGCAGCGGCATGAAGCAACGCCGATTGCCGGCGATTTCGACTACGCCATCGTGCGTGGGTTGTCAGCCGAAGCGCTGCAGAAGCTGGAGCGCGTTCGTCCGCAGACCATCGGCCAGGCACAGCGCATTCCGGGCATGACCCCGGCGGCGATCTCGCTGCTGCTGGTGCACCTGGAGCGCGCGCGTCGCGGACGCGTGGCGTAACGCGGGATCGGCAAATGCCATCCACGCATGGCGTGGATCTACTTGCGGTCCGCTCTGGTAGGTGTCGACCTTGGTCGACACGGATGCATGAAGCATCCCGGCCGCTGCAGGTGCCCGCGGAGTCGCCATCGGCAGAGCGCGTATCATCGTCGCGTCAGCCCCACCTGGAGACACCGATGACCCCGCTGCGCCCTTTCCGCGACAAGATGCCGGTGCTCGGCCAGCGCGTGTATGTCGATCCGGCCTGCACCATCATCGGTGATGTCGAACTGGCCGACGACGTGTCGGTCTGGCCGGGCACGGTCATCCGCGGCGACGTCAATTTCGTCCGCATCGGTGCACGCACCAATGTGCAGGACGGCACCATCATCCACGTCAGCCACCACAGCCCGTACAACAAGGCTGGCTACCCGACCCTGATCGGCGAAGGCGTGACCGTCGGCCATGGCTGCATCATCCACGCCTGCAGCATCGGCGATTACAGCTTGATCGGCATGGGCGCGTGCATCCTCGACGGTGCCCGGATCGAGCGCCATGGCTTCGTCGGTGCCGGCGCCGTGGTCGGCCCCGGCAAGGTGGTGGGCGAAGGCGAACTGTGGGTGGGCAACCCTGCCCGTCCGGCGCGTACGCTCAGCGACAAGAAAATCGAGTCGCTGCACTATTCGGCCGACCACTACGTGCGGCTGAAGGACGAGTACCTGGGCTGAGCCCGCATCGCCAATGGCCGGGCTCTGCTAAAGTCTGGGCCCGACCAGGAACCGTCGAGACCCCCATGCCCGTGGCTGCACGCCGGAGAGGACTCCAGCGCCCACTTCGGCGGCCATCGCGCTGATGGCCGCGCCGATGCTCGATACCTACCGCGAGGTGGTAACGCCGGAAGGCGTGCCGCTGCAGTTGCCTGCGGCCGGACCGATGCCGCGTGCCCTGGCCTGGCTGATCGACCTGGCCGTCCGCTTCGGCGCGCTGACCGCGCTGTCCATTCCGCTGGCCCTGCTCGATGAGTTCGGCAGCGGCCTGTACATGGCGCTGATGTTCCTGCTGATGTGGGCCTACCCCATCGTCTGCGAAGCGCTGTGGGGCCGTACCCTCGGCAAGCGCGTGCTGGGCCTGCGGGTGCTGGCACAGGATGGCGCGCCGGTGGGCTGGATGGCATCGATCACCCGCAACCTGCTGCGCACCGTGGACATGCTGCCCTTCGGCTACGCGCTGGGCCTGATCAGCAGCCTGTTCGATCCGCATGGCCGCCGCCTGGGCGATCTGGTTGCCGGCACGATGGTGGTGCATGCACCGCCGCATTACCTGCCGCCGCCGGCCACCATCGACAGCGCGCTGGCCCCGCCGCAACCGCTGCGACCAGAGGAACAGGCGGCAGTGATGGCCTTCGCCGAGCGCGCGCCACGCCTGTCCCCCGCGCGCCAGCAGGAGCTGGCCGGCATCGCCGAGCCGTTGACCAGCGCGTCCGGCCAGGTCGGCGTGCTGCGCCTGTATGCGATGGCCAACTGGTTGCTGGGACGACGATGAAGCAGGAACAGTTCGTCGCCCGCCATCAACAGGAATGGCATGACCTGGAGCAGTGGCTGCAGCATCGCGCCGGTGCCTCGCGTCGGCGTCGGCGCAAGCCGGGCGCAGAGGAGGCCGGCGATGTCAGCTTCCCGCAGCGTTACCGACGGCTGTGCCAGCAGCTGGCGCTGGCCCGCGAACGCGGCTACAGCCCGCAGCTGGTGCAGCGTCTGCAGCAGCTGATGCAGCACGGCCATGGCGTGCTGTACCGCACGCCGCCGACCCGCTGGCGGCGCGCGCTGGAATTCCTGGTGGCTGATTTCCCGCTGCTGGTGCGCAGCCAGGCGCGCAGCATGTGGGCGGCGCTGGCGATGTTCGCGGTGCCGGCGCTGGCCTGCTTCGTGCTGATGCAGCTGTACCCGGACAGCATCCACCTGCTGATGGACAACGGCCAGATCGCCGAGATGGAGCGCATGTACGATCCATCCGCCGAGCGCCTGGGCCGCGACAGCGGCACCGACTGGATGATGTTCGGCTACTACATCATGAACAACATCGGCATCGCCCTGCGCACCTTCGCCAGCGGCCTGCTGGCGGGGTTGGGCACGCTGCTGGTGCTGTTGTTCAACGGCATCACCATCGGCGCGGTGGCCGGCCATCTGCAGCACATCGGCCATGGCGGCCCGTTCTGGCGCTTCGTGGTCGGCCACGGTGCGTTCGAGCTGACCGCGATCGTGATCGCTGGCGGTGCCGGCCTGCAGCTGGGCATGAAACTGCTGGCGCCCGGGCGGCGCCGCCGTCTGGATGCGCTGGTCGAAGGGGGGCGCATCGGCGCGCGGCTGTGCCTGGGCGCGGCCTTCATGCTGTTGCTGGCAGCGTTCGTGGAAGCATTCTGGTCGTCCATCGCCGAAATCCCGGCCGCAGTGAAGTTCAGCGTGGCCGGTGTGCTGTGGGCCGGCGTGCTGCTGTGGCTGTGGCGCGGTGGACGCGGAGGCAGCCATGCGGATTGACCACCTGGACGTGGTGCTGCGCGCGCGCAGCAGCTGGGAAGCAATGGAGCTGGGCACCGCGCTGACCCGCCGCCATGCACGCGGTGTGTGGGGCAGCTGGCTGCTGGCCAGTGCGCCGTTGTTCGTGCTGTTCAATGCGCTGGCCTGGTGGCTGGATGCCTTCGGCTGGGCCTGGCTGGCGATGTGGTGGTGCAAGCCCTTGTTCGAGCGCGCACCGCTGTACGTACTTTCGCGCGGCATCTTCGGCGAGCGGGTCGGTCCGCGCGCTGCACTGCGCGCGCAGCGGCAGTGGGGTGGCAGTGGCTTCTGGGGCTACCTGGGCTGGCGCCGCTTCAGCGGCCTGCGCAGCCTGTGCCTGCCGGTCAACCTGCTGGAGGGCAATGCGCCCGCACAGCGCGGTGCTCGCCGGCGAGCGGTCGCTGCCGGCGCCGCAGGCCCTGCACTGGTGCTGGCGATGATCTGCCTGGCCTTCGAGCTGGTGCTGGTGGTCGGCGCGATCGCCACCATCTTCATCTTCATACCCCTGGAACTGCTACCCGAATCCTGGCGCGCGGCGTGGGCGATGGTCAGCGTGGAAGCGCCTGCGTGGGCCAAGCTTGGCCTCAACCTGCTGTGCTGGCTGGCAGCGGCGCTGATCGGCCCGTTCTACGTGGGCGCTGGCTTCGGCCTGTACTTGAACCGGCGCACGCAGATGGAAGCCTGGGACGTGGAAATCGCCCTGCGCCGCCTGCGCGAACGCTTGCTGCCCATCGCCTCTTCGTTGGTGCTGCTGCTGTGGCTGGCGCTGCCGTTGGCGCCCGCGCACGGGCAGGACGCCGACACACCGGACGCCGGGCAGACCGTCACGGCCAACGCCGATGAAGACGCAGAGGCGGGAGATGCTGAAGAAGCCGATGACGTGGCCACTGCGGAAAACGATCCGGCCAATACACCGGCGGTGATCTTCGGCGACGCGCCGGTGGATACCGCTGGCTTCCGCCAGGCCGTCAACCGCGCCTACGAAGATCCGCTGCAGCGGCCGACGCGGCAGGTCAGCCGGTGGAAGCCGATCGAAGACGCGGCCGAAAAGAACAAAGACAAGAAAGAGCTGCAGAAGGACACCGGCAGCAACGCCGACCGCAAGGCGCGCAGGAGCGGCCAGCTGTGGCTGGCACGGATCGCCGAATGGGGCCTGTGGGGACTGCTGGGCGTCCTGCTGCTGGTGCTGCTGTTGACCGCGCGGCTGTGGCTGCCGTGGTTGCGCGGTTCCGGCCGGCGCAAAGAAAAGCAGGCACCGCAGATCACCGAGGAGCAGGTGGTAATGCCGGTGGTGCTGCCACCGGATGTAGCGACCCAGGCCGGCTTGCTGTGGGACCAGGGACGCCCGCGGCAGGCGCTGGCCCTGCTGTATCGCGCCAGCGTACGCACGCTGGTGGAGCGCACGGGTATCGCGTTGCCGCCCGGTGCGACCGAAGCTCAGTGCCTGCGTGCCTCGCGGCGCATGACCGACAGCAGCGACCGTGAACTGTTCGCGCGCATCGTGCGCATGTGGCAGTACGCCGCCTACGGCGGCCGCCTGCCCAGCCGCAGCGATTTCGATGCGTTGGCCAGTACCCTGCGCCAACAGTACGGGTGGCAGGCATGACGCCGCGCCTGTTCTGGTCATTGCTGCTGGGCGCACTGGTCCTGTTCGGGGTACCGCTGACGATCCTGTTCCTGCGCACGCACGAAAAGGTGACCGAGACCGTGGTGCTGCCGCCGCAGGGCGAAGCCAGCTACAACCCGCTGTATGTGCTGGGCCAGGCCCTGCGCGCCGACGGCATCGAGGTGCAGTCCCGGCAGCGGTTGGACCTGGCACAGATGCCACTGGCCGCCACCGATACGCTGGTGCTGCTGCAGGACACCGCCGACATGCCGCCGCGCACTGCGCAGGCTCTGCTGGACTGGGTGGATACCGGCGGCCATCTGCTGCTGCGCACGCAGCCGCCGGCCGAGGACGACGCCAGCAGCACGCAGGGGCCCTTGCTGGACAGGATCGGCGTGGACAGCCTGTTCCATGGCAGCGACTGCCAGCCCTTCCATGTGGTCGATGATCCCAGCCATGTCGAGTTCTGCGGCGGCCGGCGCTTCAGCCTGGGCTTCCAGGCCAACGCCACGGCCGAGCGCCGCTGGGGCGGCAACGACGGACTGGTGTTCGCGCGCCTGCCGCACGGCAAGGGCCGCATCGACGTGCTGGCGGACATGGATGTCATGCGTGGTGAAGGACCGAACGCGTCCACGCGCCGCCGCCCTGTCGATGCTGTTGCCCGCGATGGCCTGCATGATCTCTCGCACCGCGACCTGACACGCTACCTGCTCGATCCCAACTATGGCCGCGGCACGGTCTGGCTGGTGTACGGCAGCCGCCCGCCCTCCCTGGCCGCGCGCATCTTCTACCAGGGCTGGCCACTGTGGGTGCCGTTGCTGCTGGCGATCCTCGGCTGGCTGTGGTCGCGCGCGCAACGCTTCGGCAGTGCCCTGCCCGCACCGGTGATCGAGCGCCGTTCGCTACTGGAACACGTCCGCGCCAGTGGCGAACTGCTGCTGCGCTTCGGGCATGGCGCGCGCCTTTACCAGGCCGTGCAGGCGCTGTTCCTGCATCGCCTGCGCCTGCGTGCACCCGTGGCTGCCGCACTCGATGGTGTTGCGCGTGACCAGGCCATCGCCGCGGTGCTGCAATGGCCGGTCAGTCGTGTCACCAGTGCACTCACGCCGCCTTCGCCGCATGATTCCTCCGCCCTGCGCGAGCGCATCCGCTTGCTGCTCCAGATGAGATCCCTGCTATGACCGATGCCCCTGAACTTCCGGCGGCCGCCACCGCCCGCCTGATCGAACGCGTCGACGCCATCCGCCAGGCCGTCGGCCATGCCTTCATCGGCCAGGCCGATGTGCTCGACCAGATCCTGGTCGCCCTGCTGGCCGGTGGCCACGTGCTGATCGAAGGCGTGCCCGGCCTCGGCAAGACCCTGCTGGTGCGCGCGCTGGCGCAGGCACTGGAACTGGACTATGGCCGCGTGCAGTTCACCCCCGACCTGATGCCCAGCGACGTCAGCGGCCATGCGGTGTACGACCCGAAGAGCGAGAGCTTCAAGATCCGCCGCGGCCCGGTGTTCACCAATCTGCTGCTGGCCGACGAAATCAACCGTGCCCCGGCCAAGACCCAGTCCGCGCTGCTGGAAGTGATGCAGGAAGGCCAGGTCACCATCGAAGGCAAGGCCTTCACCCTGGCGCCGCCGTTCATGGCGCTGGCCACGCAGAACCCGCTGGAACAGGAAGGCACCTATCCGCTGCCGGAAGCGCAGCTGGACCGTTTCCTGCTGAAGGTACTGATCGACTATCCGCAGCTGGAGGACGAGAAGCGCATGGTCGCGGCGATCACCAGCGGCCGTGCCGCCAGCGATTTCGACCTGAGCCAGGTGCCGCGCGTACTCGGTGCCGGTGAACTGCTGGCGTTGCAGCAGGCCACCGCGGCGATCACCGTCGATGACGAAGTGATCGACTACGCGGTGCGCATCGTGGCCGCCACCCGCCAGTGGCCGGGCATCGCCGTCGGCGCCGGCCCGCGCGGCAGCATCGCCCTGGTGCGTGCCTCGCGCGCGCAGGCGGTGCTGGCCGGGCGTGACTTCGTCACCCCCGATGATGTGCGTGACATCGCCCGCCCTGCCCTGCGCCACCGCATTGCATTGGCACCGGAGCTGCAGATCGAAGGCCAGGGTGCCGACGACGTGCTGGGTGCGCTGCTGGCCAAGGTCGAAGCGCCGCGCCGATGAGGCCTGCGCCGCTGCTGCTGGCGTTGCTGTTGGCCTGGGCCGTGCTGGGAGGCGTGGTGTTGGGCGGCCTGCTGCCGCGCTGGAGCTGGGCGCTGGCCGGCGCGTTGATTGCGGTGCTGGCACTGGTTGACCTGTGGCGGCAACGGCGACGGCCATCGCCCAGCGTCGAGCGCGACGTGCCCGAGGCGCTGGCACTGGGCGTGCGTCGCGAGATCGGCCTGCGCCTGCACAGCGAACAGGCCATGCACGTGCACGTGTTCGATCTGGTGCCAGGCGGTTGGCCACTGGAATCGCTGCCACAGCGCGTGCCGTTGCGGGCCGGCCATGTCAGCTCCCTGCATTACCACGTGCAGCCGCAGCAGCGCGGCCGCTTTGCCTTCGAGGGCGTGCAGCTGCGCATCCGCTCGCCGTGGCGATTGTGGTGGCAGCAACGCACGCTGCCACCGGCGCTGGAGGTACGGGTCTATCCCAACTTCGTGCCGCTCACCCGCTTCGCACTGTTCAGTGCCGACCAGGCCTCACGCCTGGTCGGCGCCCATGTGAAACGGCGGCGTGGCGAGGGTACCGACTTCCACCAGATGCGCGAGTACCGCATCGGCGACAGCCTGCGCCAGCTCGACTGGAAGGCCACCGCACGTGCGCGCAAGCTGATCTCGCGCGAGTACCAGGACGAGAAGAACCAGCAGCTGCTGCTGATGCTCGACAGCGGCCGCCGCATGCTGGCCAGCGAAGGCGGGCTCTCGCATTTCGACCATGCCTTGAACGCCTCGCTGGTGGTGGCCTACCTGGCATTGCGCCAGGGTGATGCCGCCGGCCTGTTCGCCGTGGGCGGCGAGCGCCGCTGGGTGGCCCCGCAGCGCGGCATGGGCACGGTGCAGCACCTGTTGCGCGCCAGCTACGACCTGCAGCCGCAGGCGGTGGCCACCGATTACCTGGCCGCCGCCACCGAAGTATCACTGCGCCAGCGTCGGCGCGCGCTGGTGATGCTGGTCAGCAACGTACGCGATGAAGACATCGAAGACCTGCTTGCTGCCGTGCGCCTGCTGCAGCGCCGCCACCTGGTGTGCGTGGCCAGCCTGCGCGAGCGCGAGCTGGATGCCGCGCTGGAGGGCGAGGTGCATACGGTGGAAGACGCCGCGCAGGCTGGCGCCGCCGCGCTGTACCTGCAGCAGCGCGCGCAGGCGCACGACGCGCTGCGTGCCGAACGGGTGATGGTGCTGGACGTGACCGCCGATGCGCTGCCCGCCGCACTGGTGGAACGCTACCTGGCAGTGAAGCGCGAAGGGTTGCTGTAACCGGTAATGCCGGCCGCTGGCCGACGGATCACCACAACCGCCGGGCATGGCCCGGCGCTACCGACGCTCCGCCTTGGTAGATGCCAACCTTGGTTGGCACACAATCAACGGCACCGACCAAGGCCGGCACTACCCCTGCAGCAAGCGCTTCTGCAACCGTTCCACCGCGCGCTGCAGCAGCACACGATGCCGCGCCAATTTCATCCACTGCGGCAGGCGCGAGAACATCGAACTGTTGCGTACACCGCCGTGCTCACGCAGCGTGGCTGCAGCGTAGTCGTGCAGCGCCTGCAGGTGTTCGGCGTTATAGGCCCAGAGCAGGCCGGCGCGGGTGGGTTCCACCAGATGCAGCGGAAGGCCGAAGTGCGGATCAGCCGGCTCGGCATCGCGCAGCGGGGTGGCCGACACGTCGACATCGCTGCTGCGCCCACATTGCCCACATCGCGCGGGAAAGGTGGCCGGCAAACGAACACCCGACGCGATCCGGCGATGCACGTACAGCCATTGGTGCCCGCAGTACCCGCACGGCCGACGCCCCTGCATGCACACCGCGCCCACCCAGTCGCCACTGTCCAGCGCAACGCTGCAGCCGGTGCAGCGGAAACGCACCGTCCAACGGTAGGGCTGCCAGCTCGCCAGCACCCAGCCCGGCGTATCGCAGCGGTGGCAGCGCACCGCGATGCGGTCGGCGAACGCATTCAGGCCGCGACCATCGTCGAAATGACGGCCCGGCACGGGAGCAGGACGCCCGCGCCGACCGGGCGGGCGTTGCACCACCATCAGACGTAGATCCGCGTCGGCGCTTCGTCGATGATCGCGTGCGGCACGAAGCGCGCACTGTCGCGGGTGATCGCGCTGTCGTCCTCACGGATGCCGATGCCGCAGGCGTGGTCGCCGATCACCCAGCTGCCGATCAGCGGGTAGCCACCTTCGAAGCGGGTGAGCGGGTGCGCACGCTGGAGGATCGCCGGGCCGTCGTACGGGCCGTCGCTGCGCTGCGTGCTGCCATCGGCCAGGTGCATCTCGATGTTGGCACCTTCGCGCGAGAACAGCGGCTTGCGCACCCAACCCGAGGCCAGCGCGCTGCCGTCATCGAAATGTGCTTCCAGCAGGTTCGGATGGCCGACGTTGCGCTGCCACAGCAACGGCAGGATGCCCTTGTTGCTCAGCACCGCCTTCCACGCCGGTTCCAGCAGCTGCACGCCCGAGCCCGGCAGCGCGCGGCCGAATTCCTCGGCCATCAGGTCTTCCAGCGGGTACAGCTTGAACAGCGTGCCGATCACCGTATCGTCCAGCGCGGTGAAGCGCCCATCTTCGGACAGGCCGATGTCTTCGATGGCGATCGCCTGCCCGTGCAGGCCCGTCTGCGAGGCGCAGTCGCGCAGGTAATCGACCGTACCGCGGTCTTCGTCCGAGCTGCCCACCGCACTGAAGTACAGCGGCGGCGGCAGCTGCGTGGCCAGCTCGCCAAAGCGCTCGACCAGGGCTTCATGGATCGCATTGAACTGGTCGGCATGCTGCGGCAGGCGGCCGGCGTTGCGCTGGTCCTCCAGCCACTGCCACTGGAAGAAGCTGGCTTCGAACAGCGAGGTCGGCGTGTCGTAATTCAGTTCGTACAGCTTGGCCGGGCCGGTGCCGTCGTAGGCCAGGTCCAGGCGCCCGTACAGGTGCGGCTGGCGCTGGCGCCAGCTGTCGGCGATCCAGTCGCGGTAATGCGCGGGGATCGCCAGCTGGTCCATCAGGCGCTCGCTGGCGATCACATCGCCGACCAGATCCATCGCCATCGCATGCAGCTCGGCGCTGGGATCTTCGATGTCCTGTTCGATCTGGCGCAGGGTGAAGGCGTAATACGCGCTTTCATCCCAGTACGGCTGGCCGTCGATGGTGTGGAAGCGGAAACCGGCTTCCTCCGCGCGCGCCCGCCACTGGGCGCGTTCGGCGATACGGATACGTTGCATGGATTGATCAGCCGCCGACGCTGCTGCCGCTGCGGCGCGCACTGGTGCTGCCGAAGCCGCTGCGGCTGGCGGTCACCGCACGGTTCGGCTCGCTGCTGACCGGGGCCAGCCCAGCCTTGCCCGCACCGATGCCGCTGGCGGTGTTCAGGCCGCCGCTGCCACCCGGGGCAGGACGCGCCCAGCCGGCGCTCTTGTCCTGGTAGGCCGGCGCCGACGCCGGCGCCTGCGGGGCCAGGCCACCGCGGTTGCTCAGCATCTGCGACATGAAGAAGCCCATCATCATCGGGCCGATGAACGACGTACCGGCCGAGGTGTGCTGCTGCACGCACTGCTCAGGCTTGTAGTCCTGTTCGCAGGCTTCCTTGGTCGCGTACTTCGGCGCTGCATCGGCGGACTTCTTCTGCGCCTCGGCAAATGCATTGCGACAAGCCGAAGGATCAGCGGTAGCCGTGGTGCAGGCCTCCACCGAGGTATACAGGCCTTCCTGCACCTGCACCTGCTCTTCCTTCTGGCAGGCAGTGAACAGCAGCGGCGCAGCGCTCATCAGCAGCAGCGCGGTGGTGCGGGAACGTTTCATGGCCTCATGCCTTCAAGTCGGAACAATGCCCCATCATGCCAAATCCCGGCCAACAACCGGAATCGGCAAAGTGGGAAAGATGAACGGAATTTCATTTTCGTTGTTCTGTCCCTCGCTCCATCCACGCATGGCGTGGATCCACGTGTCGACCAAGGTCGACACCCACCATCAGCAGGAATCGGGTCAGAGCCCGTTGCGCAGCAACGGGATGCGCCCCCGTCAGATCGCGGACAACTGTCGAAGGCGGGGTGGGTCCGGCTGCGGGGGCGTGAGCGCCATGGATGGCGCGACCGAGCCTTATCTGATCGGAATCTGGCAACGTAGGTGTCGAGAGCCGGCGTGGGCCGCCGTACGAGCCTGGATCTGAGCGATC